>DASXQC010000114.1:0-16544 GCA_036493235.1 Reyranella sp. | reverse complement strand
GTCGGCATTGCTGGGCGCCGGGCCGATCGCCGACGCCTTCCTCGTGGCGTTCAAGCTGCCCAACCTGTTCCGCCGGCTGTTCGCCGAGGGTGCCTTCTCGGCCGCCTTCGTGCCGCTTTTCGCCAAGGAGCTGCAGGGCGAGGGCCGCGAGTCAGCCCTCGTCTTCGCCCGCCAGGCGCACGCCTGCCTGCTGATGATCCTGGTGCCGTTCTCGGCAATCATGATGCTGGCCATGCCGGCGGTGATCTGGGTGATGGCCCCGGGCTTCACCGACGATCCGGCGATCTTCGACAAGGCCGTCAGCTTCGGCCGCATCACCTTCCCCTATCTCGTGTTCATCTCGCTCGCCTCGCTCTATGGCGGCGTGCTGAACAGCATCGATCGCTTCGCCGAGGTCGCCTTCACCCCGACCCTGCTCAACATCACCCTGATCGGCTGCGTGCTCGGCCTGACGCCGATGCTGCCCGATTCGGGCTACGCTGCCGCGATCGGCGTGGCGATGGCGGGCTTCCTGCAATGGCTGTGGCTCTTGTTCTCGTGCTGGCGCGACGGCGTCTCCATGAAGTTCGTGCGGCCGCGCTACACCGAGGACGTGCGCCGGCTGGTGAAGCTCGCCACGCCGGTGGCGATCGGTGGTGGCGCGCAGCAGGTCAGCACGCTGCTCGAGGTCGTCTGGGCGTCGCTGCTGCCCGCCGGCTCGATCTCCGCGCTCTACTATGCCGATCGCATCACCCAGCTGCCGCTCGGCGTGATCGGCATCGCCATCGGCACGGCGCTGCTGCCGCTGCTGTCGCGCCAGCTGCGCGCCGGCGAGACCGATGCGGCCATGGCCAACCAGAACCGCGCGATCGAGTTCGGCCTGCTGTTCAGCCTGCCCTCGACCGCTGCGCTGTGGATCCTGGCCGAGCCGATGATCCGCGTGCTGTTCGAGCACGGCAAGTTCGGGCCCGCCGACACGCTGCGCAGCGCCGGCGCCCTCGGCGCCTACGCCGTGGGCCTGCCCGCCTTCATGCTGATCAAGGCGCTCACCTCGGGCTTCTTCGCCCGCCACGACACCCGCACGCCGCTCTATATCGCGCTGATCGCGATCGTGCTGAACGTCGCCCTGAACGCCTTCTTCGTGCTCGGCACCCCGCTGGCGCAGGTCGGCATCGCGCTCGCCCAGTCGATCTCGGGCTGGGTCAATGCGCTGCTGCTGGCGATCGTCCTGCTGCGCCGCGGCCACTGGCGGCCCGATGCGCGCCTCAAATCCCGCACCTGGCGCATGGCGGCAGCGACCGTCGGCATGACGGCAGCCCTCGCCGGATCGCTCGTGCTCTTGCGCCCCGCGCTGGCGCATCCCGACCTGACGGGCGTGATCGCGCTGCTCGCCTTGTGCGCGCTGGGCGGCCTGGTCTACGGCGCGCTGGGCGCGGTCTTGGGCGTGGTGAGGCTGTCGGAGATGCGCTTCCTGATGCGGCGCCAGCCCGGCGTCAGACCAGCCGACCCAACCGAACAACCGTGACGCCGGGGCGCAACGGCCGGTTGGACGAGGGCATCACCAGCACGCAGTTGTCGTAGGGCGTGGTCACCGGCTCGCCGTCGTCGTGGCCGAGCAGGGTGCCGGCCTTGGCGACGATTTCCTGGCCCTCGAATCGGCGCGCCGGCGCGAAGTTGCCGCGCTTGGTGGCGATGGCGTGCGTCACTTCGACAACGCGCTGCTTGGCGGGCGTCGGTTGCTTCCAGTCGGCCGGCAGGTCACCGGGTTCGACCACACCGCTCGCCACGAGGAAGCGTGCGGTCACGTCCTTGGCGACGACCACCGAGGAGGCGCGCCAGTGTTGACCAGTCTCGATCAGCAGGGAGTTCTTCGGGCTCTTGGGATCACCGAACCCGCCATAGTCGCGCATCCGCATGCCGGCGGCGTGGCCGGCATCGGCGATGATGTCGACCGGCGTGCCGACCTTCTTGGCCAGCTCCGCGCCCTTGGCCAGCGGGCCTGCCAGCATCAGCGGCACGCCGTCGTCATGCATCGAATGGAGGTCGAGCAGCAGGTCGGCGCGCTCGACGAACGGCTTCACCACCTGCGCGCGGCGCGTCTCGGCGGTGTTCGCCGGCTGGTCGAGCCGACCCCAGGTGCGATTGAAGTCCTCGTCGACCATGCGCGACTTGAACGGCGTGCGCGGGTCGAACGAGTGGTAGGCGTCGATGTTGTTGAAGCCCAGGATCAGCGTGCCCCTGCGGGGCTTGAGGCCCTTGGCCAGCAGCGCATCGACCACCACGGCGCCGGACACCTCGTTGCCGTGGGTCAGCGCGCAGACCATCACGGTCGGCCCGGGCGTGCCACTCTCGAACACGTGGATATAAGGTGCGGCACCCTTCTCCCACTTTCGCAGCTCGGGAAACGCGAATTCAATCGGCGGATTGTCAGACATGGAGCCTCCCACCCTCCGTATAGATCATTCGCCGAATCGTACAACTCGCCCGCGACGGCGACCGCACAGGAAAAGCCCGCCGGGAGAGCTACTCCTCGCGGCGGGCTTTCCTACGCTACCCTGTCGGCGGATACGGCGTCAGCGAATACGGTCGCCGCGGCAGTTGTACTTGTGGCCGAACTCGTCGGTGATCGCGACGGCGTTCTTCGGGCCGCACGACGAGCTGCCCATCGACGCATAGGACGGGCCGACCGAGACCGCCTGCGCGGGCATCGGCTGGCTGTAGTACGTGCCCTGCTTCATCTGCGCCTTGGTGTAAGTCGTCGAGTTCGTGCCGGACACCGACGGTGCGGCCGCGCCAACGGTGCCCTGCTGATCCGATTGGGCGCCGACGCACGGCACGTCCACATACATCATCTTGTCGGTAGACCAGGTTTCCGCGCCGCACTTCGTGTTGGGATCGCCACCGGTCTGCGCCATTGCTGACGCGAGAGGAAGAACGGCGGCCAGTGCAGTCGTGACGATGAGAGTCTGAGCGCGAGTCATGATGCAACTCCTTTCGCTCCCCGATTTCGCCTAATTGCCAAACGCGTTCTCGGGAGCGCGCGTTGCTTGCAGTTCACGCGAAAAAGAGCGCGGCATATGCGCATTTGAAAGCTTCGTGTAAGGCTTGGGTCACGGGCTAATCGGACCGCGCGCTCTTCATTTGGACCGCGGACCTCCTAGGTCCGCACAGACTCATGATGCGGACCTGGAGGCCCGCGGTCCAAATGAGCATGAGCGCGCAGGATGCGCATGGTCCAATGAATGACTACGCCGCGGCGAGTTCGGCGGGTTCGTCGACCCAGGCCATGTTCTCGGCGGTGGCGAGGACCGGGCGCATCGAGAGGATGAGCTCCTGCGGCGTGCGCGGCGCGACCCGGCCGCTCTTCAGCATCTTGCGGCCTTCGGCGGTGATGCCCCAGCCGTGCGGACCCTCGTCGATCATGCCGTAGAGCGACAGCCGGCCGGAGATCCGCGCGCTCAGATGGCGGGTGGGACCGCGCGTCGCGAGCTCGTGCAACACCGCATGCTCGTCGACCGTGATGACCCGACCACTCATCCGCCTGCCTCCGCGTCCTGTGTCGCGCTTCTCAACGCGACTATGCGGCCGGGGGTTCTGTGGTCTCGACGTGACGCCGTTCGGATTTGTCTTGTAGTTGATCATAGGTACATAGTAAAGTTACTAATGATTAACGTCAAATCCAAACAATCAACAGCCCGTGCAGGACCATGGAAGAGAAGCGGATACGGCGGGCCCGTTCTCCTGCGAGGACGAACCGGGTCGTGGAATTTCGGGACTCGGGCGGGAAAAACCCTATGCCATCGACGTTTTCCGAGTCCCAGGGCGTTGGGACCCGGGGCCCGAATCAGGCCCCGCGGTACCAGTCGGCGAGCATCCAGGTGTTGTTGTCCCAGCCGCTCAGCTCGGCCACGAGCTTGTCCTTGGCGCCGGCGACGCCGGGCCGGGCGACCACGGGGATCACGACGAAGTTCTTGATCGCGAGGTCGTTGCACTTGATCAGGAACGCCGCGCGCTTGACCGGGTCGAGCTCGATTTGGGCCGCCTTGTGGGCCTCGTCGTAGTCCGGATTCGTCCAGCGCGTGATGTTGCGGCCCTGCCACTTGTTGGCCTTGCTCGCGACCTCCCACGACAGGAACTGGCGCAGGAAGACCTCGGGGTCGGGCTGCTGAGGCCCGTTGTTGTACATCTGCAGGTCGCAATAGAAGTGCGGGTAGGTGTCGGGATTGGCGATGTCGGAAGAGAAGAACACCGACGCCACCACTGCCTTCACCTCGATGTCGATGCCGGCCTTCTGGCAGGCCTGCTTGACGATCGCCTGGTTCTTCTGGCGCGGCTGGTTGATCGAGGTCTGGTAGACGAATTTCAGCTTCTTGCCGTCCTTCTCGCGGATGCCGTCGCTACCCTTCTTCCAGCCGGCCTTGTCGAGCAGCGCATTCGCCTTGTCGATGCTGAACTCGTACTTCGTGTTCTTCGAGGCGAAGCGCTCTGGGAAGTTGATGAAGTTCGCAACCGCGATGCCGGCTCGGCCGTAGATGTATTTCTGCACCGAATCCTTGTCGACCAGCAGCGACAGCGCCTCGCGCACCTCGGGGTACTGCAGGGTCGGATGCTTGGTCTTGAGCGAGGAGCGCTCGCCGTCGACCTCGGTCCAGGGATCGGTGAAGTTGATCTGGATGTGCTCGATGCCGCCGCCCGGCGTGATCGAGACCTTGCCCTTCCCGCCCTTCTCCAGCTTCTGCAGGATCTCGTCCTCGACCTGCAGGTTCCAGGCAAAGTCGTACTCGCCGGTCTGCAGCACCGCGCGCGCCGCCGACACGGCGTCGCCGCCGCCCTTCATCTCGATCGCGTCGAAGTAGGGCTTGTTGGCCTGGTGGTAGTTGGGGTTGATCACGCCCGCCACCAGGTCGCCCGGCTTGAAATCCTTGAACATGTACGGCCCGGTGCCGACCGGCTTGAGGTTGGTCGGCGCATCCCGCGACTTCGCGCCGGCGTAAGCCTCGAACAGGTGCTTGGGAATGATGCAGCCGGCCGCGGCGACGAAGGTGTCGGCCCAGAACGGCGTCGGCTTGTCGAAGCTCACCTTCACCGTGTGATCGTCGATCTTCTCGACGGTGACGTCCTTGTAGGAGCCGACGGTCAGGGCCGCCGTCGCCGGATCCTTGGCGTATTGCCAGGTGAAGACGCAGTCGTCGGCGGTGAACGGCTTGCCGTCGTGCCACTTCACGTCCTTCTTCAGCTTCCAGACCACCGACTTGCCGTCCTTGGCGAGCGTGCCGTCCTCGAGACTGGGCACCGCCTCGGCAAGGATCGGGCGCAGGTTGCCGGCAGCATCCCAGCCCGCCAGCGGTTCGTAGAAGAGGCGCGAACCGTCCTGGTCCTTGGTGCCGGTCGCGAAGTGCGGATTGAGCAGGGTCGGCGCCTGCCACCACAGCACTTTCAGGAGCCCGCCGCCGCCGCGTTTGGTCGGCTTGTAGACAGGCTGTTTGCTCTGCGCCATCGCCACGCCGCCTATGGCCAGAAGCTGTGTCGCCATCGGCGCGGTTAAGCCGACCGCCGCCATTCGTTGCACGAAGGCACGGCGCGACAGCCGGCCCCTCTTCACGCGATCGATCAGACCTCGCAAGTCCCGTTCGTTCATGGGAATTCCTCCCAACCTGATTGCGTTACCGCCCTGACGCTCCGGCTTATGTGCAAGATGCGTGCAAGAGGATGGAAGCAGGCGGGCGCGGCCGCGTCAAAGCCCTCGACGTGCCTTGATTCTGCTGCCGGAGTGGGCGATACCCGCCCGCCCTCGCCTTCCACCGGCGGGGTGCGCGGAGGTCCAAACCCCGCGCCAACCCACTATGAGCGGAGTCCACATCCCCATGCCCGACGTCACGACGGCTGCGCCCGCGGAAAATCCGCATCTCCCGCAATACCAGGCGCGCGGGCTCAAGGGCCGGATCCTGTCCGGCGTGCAGCCCACCGGAAACCTCCATCTCGGCAACTATCTCGGCGCGATCCGCAACTTCGCGCGCCTGCAGCACGACTACGAGTGCCTGTACTGCGTGGTCGACATGCATGCCATCACGGTGTGGCAGGACCCGGCGTTGCTCACCAGCCAGACGCGCGAGATCGCCTCGGCCTTCCTCGCCGCCGGCGTCGACGGCCACAAGCACATCATCTTCAACCAGTCGATGGTGCCCGAGCACGCTCAGCTGGCGTGGATATTCAACTGCGTCGCCCGCCTCGGCTGGATGAATCGCATGACGCAGTTCAAGGAGAAGGCCGGCAAGGACCGCGAGAACGTCTCGCTCGGCCTTTACGCCTATCCGGCGCTGATGGCGGCCGACATCCTGATCTACAAGGCCACGCACGTACCGGTCGGCGAGGACCAGAAGCAGCACCTCGAGCTGACGCGCGACATCGCCATCAAGTTCAACAACGACTTCAAGGTGCCGGACTTCTTCCCGGTCACCGAGCCGCTGATCTTTGGCGCGGCAACGCGCGTGATGAGCTTGCGCGACGGCACCAAGAAGATGAGCAAGTCCGACCCGTCCGACTTCAGTCGCATCAACCTGACCGACGATTCCGACGCGATCGCCGGCAAGATCCGCCGCGCCAAGACCGATCCGCATCCGATGCCCGACACGGCGGCGGACGCGGAGAAGCGGCCGGACGCCGACAACCTCCTGGGCATCTATGCAGCGCTTGCCGACCAGGAGAAGGGCGCGGTGATCGCGGAGTTCGCCGGCAAGCAGTTCTCCGAGTTCAAGACGGCGCTGACCGAGCTCGCGGTGGCCAAGCTCGGCCCGGTCGGTTCGGAGATGCAGCGGCTGATGAAGGACCCGGGCCACGTCGACAAGATCCTGCGCGAGGGCGCCGAACGTGCCCGCGCGCTCGCCGCGCCGATCCTGGCCGAGACCTACAAGATCGTCGGGTTTTTGAAGCCTTAATCTGCTCAGGACGAGTTGAGCGCGGCTCGAGGCTTCGGGCGCCGCACGCGATTTTCATTTTCTTGAACCGTAAACTTCGCGCGGGGCGAGACGCGATTCCTTAGGCATTTGGAAGCGCGAGCCGAAACGGCGCTGGAATGCGACGCTTCCGATGCCTCTTCTTGGCTATTGGACCGTGAATCGACGCCCGCAAACAGCGGCTTTTCCCCCCGGCCATTGCCCATAATAGGTGTTCGGCGCGTGATCGTGCAGTGTCGCGCGCATGATGATGATGGCCGTGTTGCGCCTGCGGTCCCTCTTGGGGCTGAAATCCCGAGGGCATAGGCATTTCAGCCCCCGCCCCCTGAATGAGGTGTTTTTTCAGGGGGACAAAGTCGGTGGATTCGTGGACTCCTAGCCCGAAACCCTTGTGCCATCGGCATCCAACCGGTCCACACCCGAGTGGACTCTTGTGGACTCCCGCCAAGGGCGATTCGATGAAAAGCGACTTCGCGCTAGCCTTCCATCCGGGTCAGCGCCCACTTCACGGCGGCGCCTTCGGCGGGGATCAGGCCGACCAGCACGATCTGCTCGGTGCGGCGGTGGCGGCCGTCCTCGCCGAGATAGATGCTCTCGGCCAGTCCGACGCCGGCGCCCGAGGCGCGCAGCCGCCAGCCGCGGCCGCTCGGCAGGCGCATCAGCACGGCCTGGCCGCTCTGCGCGAGCGTCGCCTTCACCGTCGGATGCAGGTGGAAGCGCACGATGAAGCGGCGGTCGGGCACGGTGACCATGCGGCCGTCGGGGCCGGTGAACATGTCCTCGCCGCGCAGGTCGCCGCCGTCGGACGACAACCACAACCGGCGACGATGGATGATGCCGTAGAGCGAGCGGTAGCCGTCGTGGCTCATGTCGAGCCACTGCGCGCCCTGGTCGTCGGCGCGGTCGACCAGCACGTTGCCGGCGCGGTACTCCAGCGCGCCATGGTCGGTGATCTCCGAGGAGTTGGTGTCGTCGACCACCGCGGTCGAATGCGCGGCGGTGAAGCGCATGAAGCGCTTCCATTCGGGCACGGCACCGGGATAGACGCCGCAATTGACGACCAGCCGCTCGTGCGCGGCGCTCATCTCGAAGGAAAGAGTGCCGGCATGCGCGCTGCCGTCCATGCCGCGGCCGGGCGGGCTGCCGGCATCGACCAGCACCAGCGAGGTGCCGGCGGTGAGGCGCTGGAAGCCGCTTTGCAATGCCATCTGCGGCGCGGGCTCGCTCGAGCCGGAGCGCGCGAGCACGAGATCCATCAGCGTGCGCTCACCTTCCCAACTGCCGTTGAACAGCGCGAGGCCGCCGTCGCCATGACGGAAGAAGCGCACGATCGGCGCCATGCGGTCGATCGCGGCGACCAGCTCCGCCGGCGCGCGGCGCTCGGCCGAGCCCAGCGCGGAACGCACGTCGATCAGATGGCGCAGCACGGCGACCTGCAGGTGCGGCGCGCGCTCGGCGACCACGCCGTCATGCCCGACATAGCGCTTCACGAACTTGGCGAGCCGCGCGAGGTTCTGCTCGAGGCTTTTCTCGAAGCGCTTGCCGTCGCGCAGGAAGGCGATGTCGGCGAAGATCAGCGCCTTCAGCGCCAGCACCGCCTCGTGGCCGATCAGACCGGTGCGCGCGATGCGGCGCAGATGGGCGCGCTGGCGGCCGAGCGACTGGACGAATCGCATCGGAAAGGCGGGATCGGCCGCAGCCGCCAGCCAGTCGTAGTGGCGGATCCAATGAACGATGCGCGACGCCAGCACCTCGCGCTTCCAGCTCGCGGGCGACCAGCGCCATTCGCGCTCGATCCAGTCGTCGATCAGGTGCACGGCGAGCGCGGGCGCCGCGGCATCGCCGCAGTCGCGCAGGTCGCGCAGCCATGCAAAGCCGTTCAGCGCATCGAGCCACAACGTGCCCATGCCCTCGCGGCGCCATGGCGGGTCGGGGCTGTGCGGCGCCACGGCGCCGACCTGCCCGTGGGCCAGCAGCTCGCCGACGACCAGCCGCAGGCCGACCACCGAATCGCCCGGCCACGGATCGGGGGCGACGGCGAAGAAACTTTTCGGGCTGCGATGGCCGAGCGTCAGGGAATAGAAGGGCAAGCCCAGCAGCCAGCGGCCGAACGGAAGCGGAACCGGGGTTCCCGGTTCGGCAAGGGTGGAACGGACGGGGCGGGATCCGGCCACCAACGGGTCACCGGACCGGCGGGAATCTGCAACCAGCGTCATTCTTCTTTTTGGCTTGGCCCCGCGTTGGTCGCGGAGCTTTTGAGGGGTCGCGGAGTTTACCTGAGCCGATAGCCTCTGGCGATGGCCCCCTCCAAGACCATTGGGGGACCATAGGGCCCTTGAACCGTTCCCGCCGGTCCCCAGATTCAAGGCCGAGGGGGCGCCTTGGAGGGTCCCCGGGCACTCGCTCTTCGGAGGAGGGTTCTATGAGTCGCGTTCCGCTGTTCAGTTCTCCGCTATTGCTGGGTTTCGACCAGCTCGAGCGCACGCTCGAGCGCCTGGCGAAGAACGCCGAGGGCTATCCTCCGTACAATATCGAACGAATTGGCGAAAACGGCCTCAGGATCACGTTGGCCGTGGCCGGTTTCGCGTCCGACGACCTCGCCATCGAGCTGGTCGAGAACCAGCTGTCGGTGCGAGGCAAACAATCCGACGATTCGACCCGGGTCTTCCTGCACCGTGGCATCGCGGCCCGCCAGTTCCAGCGTGCGTTCATGCTGGCCGACGGCATCGAGGTGACCGGCGCACGGCTCGACAACGGGTTGCTGTCGATCGATCTGGTGCGGCCGCAGGCCGAACCCCGCATCCGTACCATCCGCATCGACTCCGGCACGCAGGCCGATGCGGACAAGCTTATCGATATCAACGCACGCCGTTCAGGCGCGCGGTGATTGCTGCCAAGGAGGTAGCCATGGAAACGAACGAAACTGCCAACACTGTGTTTACGCCCCTCGCGGATGACGCATTCCTGAGCCTCGGCACGCAGCAGATCGCCTACATCAAGGCGGTCGACCTGCCGGACGGGGCGCATGCGGTGGCGATCTTCTCCGCCGACGGCAAGCCGATGGCGGCTGCGCCGAGCGTCGAGGTCGCTCAGGCATTGCTGCGCCAACACGAGCTCGAGCCCGCGCTGGTCCACTGAGTTCGCGCGAGTTGAGTAACGCGTTGCGTTGAGTTGAGTGCGCTACGCCGCGCTCTGCGCCGGAAGGGTTTCGATCAACAAGGCGTAGAGCGCGTCGGCGCTCTCGGTGGCACGCAGCTTCTCGACCAGGCTGCGGTCGCGCAGCAGACGCGAGACGCGCGCCAGGGCCTTCAGGTGATCGGCCCCCGCGCCTTCGGGCGCCAGCAGCAGGAACACCGTGTCGACCGGCCGCTCGTCGATCGAATCGAAATCGACCGGATGGCCGAGCCGCGCGAACAGGCCGACGGGCTTGGTGAGGTTGGCCATGCGGCCGTGCGGGATGGCGATGCCCCCGCCGATTCCGGTCGAGCCCAGCCGCTCGCGCTCGAGCAGTCGGTCGAACAGGCGGCGTTCGTCGAGCTTGTAGAGAGCGGCAGCCTTGCCTGCCAGCTCGGCCAGCAGCGCCTTCTTGCCGGACGCCTTAACACAGGCCAGAACAACGTCTGGACCGGCTAGCAAATCGGCAATTTCCAATTTGTCACCAATAGGTTAGCGGAGGCCGGGCAAAAGGCCCTACCGGCGCGAAGGCGCCCTAATAAGCGCCTCGCCCCAGCCGGTCAAGAGCGCCATTTGTGACCTATACTCTTGACTAGTCGGCCGGTCCGGCGAGCGCCTGGGCGGCGACGGCGGCGGAAATCGGCGCGGCGGGCAGCGAGCGGCTCATGCCGAGACGACCAAGGCGGCGGCGCTCGGACGACGACGGAATGCGCATCGCCTCGCGGTACTTGGCGACCGTGCGGCGGGCGATCTCGATGCCCTCGCCCTTCAGCAGATCGACAAGGCGATCGTCGCTCAGCGGCTGGCCCGCATTCTCGGCGCCCACCAGGTGACGGATGCGCGAGCGCACCGCTTCGGACGACACGACAACGCCCGGCGTGCGCGCCGGCAGCGCGGAGGTGAAGAAGTACTTGAGCTCGAAGATGCCGCGCGGGGTGGCGATGTACTTGTTGGAGGTGACGCGGCTCACCGTGCTCTCGTGCAGCTCGGTCGCCAAAGCGATGTCGCGCAGCACTAGTGGCCTGAGCGCGCTCACGCCGTGGCGGAAGAATCCGTCCTGCTGGCGCACGATCTCGCGCGCGACCTTCAGGATCGTGGTCGCGCGCTGCTCGAGCGTCTTCACCAGCCAGTTGGCCGACTGGAATCGCTCGGCAACGAAATCGCGATCGGGCTTGCCGCGCGCGCCCTTCATGAGCGTGGCGTGGTAGTTGCGATCGACCAGCACCTTGGGCAGCGCATCGATATTGAGCTCGATGTGCCAGCCTTCCTCGCCGGTCTCGGGATCCTTCGCCGGCGTGAGGAAGAGATCGGGCGCGACCGGCTGGATCGGCTCGAAGTCGAACTTCTGGCCGGGGCGCGGATCGAGCGTGCGCAGCTCCGCCAGCATGTCGCGCAGGTCCTCGTCATCGACACCGCAACGCCGGCGCAGCTGGCCGAGCTCGCCCGCGGCGACAAGTTCGAGATTGTCGAGCAGCGCCTTCATCGCCGGATCGAGGCGATCGCGCTCGGCGAGCTGCACGCCCAAGCACTCGGCGACCGTGCGGGCGAAGAGTCCCGCGGGCTCGACCGAGCGCAGGCGCGCCCAGACGCGCTCGACGGTGGCGAGATCGGTGCCCATCGCCTCGGCGACGTCGGGTGCCTCGAGGCGGCAGTAGCCCGCCTCGTCGAGGCCCTCGGCGAGCTTCAGCGCGATTCGCCGTTCGGCCGGCTCGACGAAGATCAGTTCGATCTGCTCCAGCACGTGGGCCGCCAGCGACATCGGCCGCTCAGCCACGAAATCCAGGGCCTCGGGGGCGTCCTCACGCGGCGCGGCCTTGGTGTCGCCGCCCCGGTCGGCGAATTCCCGGGCCCAGCGGTCATCGGCATCCGCGAGCGCCGGCGCGGCAGCCGCCAGCGCTTCGGCGGTATCGCGCGGGGTGTCGATCGGCGGCGCGTCCTTTTCCGGGGCCGGACCGTCGTCGGCCGCGGTCTCCTGCAGCAAGGGGTTCTTTTCCAGCTCCTGCTGGATGAAAGCCGCCAATTCGAGATGCGAAAACTGCAGCAGCTTGATGGCCTGCTGGAGCTGCGGCGTCATCGCCAAGGTCTGGCGCGACGCCAGGATGAGACTGGGACCGATACGCATCTCTACCCCCACCCTGAAGGCCTTCAGGACCTTCAGCAAGGATAGACTAGCAAACCCCGTGCCAAACTCGGGAATACATGCTCAGTGCGCGAAAATGTCCTCGTCCGGCCAGCCCGCCAGGTCCAGCCGGGCCCGGGTCGGCAGGAAGGTGAAGGCCGCCTGGGCCAGCTCGGTGCGGCCCTCGCGCTCGAGCAGGGCGTCGAGCTTGGCCTTCAGCGCATGCAAGTGAAGGACGTCGGAGGCGGCGTAGGTGAGCTGCTCCTCGGTCAACGTGTCGGCGCCCCAGTCGGACGACTGCTGCTGCTTGGAGATCTCGACCCCCAGCAGGTCGCGGCATAAGTCCTTGAGCCCAAAGCGATCGGTAAAGGTGCGGACGAGCTTGGCCGCGATCTTGGTGCACCAGACCGGCTCGCAGCGCACCTTCAGCGCATGCTCGAGCACGGCGATGTCGAAGCGGCCGAAATGGAAGAGCTTCAGCACTTTGGGGTCGGCCAACAGCGCGGCCAGCCGCGGCGCGTTGTGCGGACCCTTCGGCATCTGCACCAGGTGGGCGTTGCCGTCGCCGCCCGAGAGCTGGACCAGGCACAGCCGGTCGCGATGCGGATGCAGCCCCATGGTCTCGGTATCGATCGCCACCACCGAACCGAAGGAAACTTCGGGCGGAAGATCGCCGCGATGAAGCTTGATCGCCATTTTTAGGGAAAACCTCTCAGCCGCATGGTGCCCAGGAGAAGACTCGAACTTCCACGCCTTTCAGCGCTAGTACCTGAAACTAGTGCGTCTACCAATTCCGCCACCTGGGCACGGCATGCGGGCTAGAGGGGTGGGGAATTAAGGTCCGGCCGACGATATGTCAACCGCAGCAATGCTTGCGCCGTAACGGCGATGGGCTATAGGCAGCAACTATGAGCACCCAGCAGATCACCGTCTTTGGCGGCAGCGGCTTCGTCGGCCGCGCCATCGTCCAGGCCCTGGCGCGCGAGGGCTACATGATCCGCGTGGCAGTCCGCCGCATCGGCGAGGCCAACAGCGTGAAGGGCTTCGGCGACGTCGGCCAGATCACGCTGATGCAGGCCAACCTGCGCATGCCGAAGTCGGTCGACTGGGCGATCCGCGGCAGCGACGCCGTGGTCAACGCTGCCGGCATCCCCTACCAGCGCGGCCGCCAGACCTACCAGGCGGTGCATGCCGAGGGCGCCCGCGCCGTTGCCGACGCCGCGCGCGCGGCCGGCATCGGGCGGCTGGTCCATATCTCCGGCATCGGCGCCGACAACCGCAGCTCGCGCAACGCCTACCTCCAGTCCAAGGTCGCCGCCGAGGACGCCGTCATCGCGGGCTTCACCAGTGCCACCATCCTGCGGCCGAGCGTGGTGTTCGGCCCCGGCGACGCGCTGTTCACGCGGCTCGCCAGCATGGCCAGCACGGCGCCGTTCCTGCCGCTGGTCGGCGACGGTTCGGTCAAGGTGCAGCCGGTCTTCTCGGGCGATGTCGGGCGTGCCGTGGTCGCCGTGCTGAAGCAGCCGCAGACCGCCCACACCGTGTTCGAGCTGGGCGGCCCTCGCGTCTACACCTATCGCGAACTGGCCCAGCTGGTGCTGACGATGACCGACCGGCAGAAGTCGATCGTCGGCGTGCCCGCCTCGCTGATGAAGGTGGCCGGCTTCTTCGCGCAGCAGATCGCCCGGTTCGGCCTCGTGCCGCCGATCACCGCCGACCAGGTCGAGCTGATGGTCCACGACAACATCGTCCGCCCCGGCGCCAACACGCTCGCGACCCTGGGCCTCCCAGCGACGTCACCCGACGCCATCCTGCCGACCTACCTCGACCGCTTCCGGACCGGCGGCCGCTACAACCAGCACGCTCCCGCCTGACACCAATAGTCGTCAAGCCATTGCTCTCGTTTGGCTACTTCAATTAGTCCTATTAAGGTATCAATTTCGGCTATTAGATTCGACAGCCACAGAAATCGACACATGCTAGGGCGCATGATCAGAAAATAGGTCAATCTTATTGACTTAAAGGGTTGACATGGTCTAAAGCCCTCAAAGACGAAGCTTTCGCGCAGGAGCGCGACGGGTCGCGCAACAAAATTTCACAGATCTGGCGTATGGGGGCCGTCATGGCCGAAAGGATGCTGAAGTTCGTCGGAACGCCTCAGGCGCTACCGGAGAAGCGGCCGGCGGCGGAGCGTCGTCGCGACTTTCAGGAGATCTACGCTCAGTACGCCCGGGACAAGGCGGCCGAGCAGGCGGCACGCTGCTCGCAATGTGGCGTGCCGTTCTGTCAGATCCATTGCCCGCTCCACAACAACATCCCCGACTGGCTGAAGCTCACCGCCGAGGGCCGGATCGACGAGGCCTACGAGCTCTCGTCGGCGACCAACAACTTCCCGGAGATTTGCGGCCGCATCTGCCCGCAGGACCGGCTGTGCGAAGGCAACTGCGTCATCGAGAAGGGCTTCGAGTCGGTGACCATCGGCTCGGTCGAGAAGTTCATCACCGACACCGCCTGGGACCAGGGCTGGGTGAAGCCGATCCAGCCGCGCCGCGAGCGGGCCGAGAGCGTCGGCATCGTCGGCGCCGGCCCGGCCGGCCTCGCTGCCGCCGAGCAGCTGCGCCGCAAGGGCTACCAGGTCGCGATCTACGACCGCTACGACCGCGTCGGTGGCCTGCTGATCTACGGCATCCCGAACTTCAAGCTCGAGAAGGACATCGTGCAGCGCCGCGAGACGTTGCTGCGCAACTCGAAGGTCACGTTCCACCTCAACTGCGAAGTCGGCCGCGACGTCACGCTGGTCCAGCTGCGCGAGCGGCACGACGCGGTGCTGATCGCGACCGGCGTCTACAAGGCTCGCGACATCGCCGCGCCCGGCGTTGGCCTGCCCGGCATCGCGCCGGCGCTCGACTATCTCACAGCCTCGAACCGTCAGGGCCTCGGCGACTCGGTGCCTGACTTCGACTCGGGCGTGCTCGACGCCAAGGGCAAGAACGTCGTGGTGATCGGCGGCGGCGACACGGCAATGGACTGCGTGCGCACGGCCGTGCGCCAGGGCGCCAAGTCGGTGAAGTGCCTCTATCGCCGCGACCGCACCAACATGCCGGGCTCGCAGCGCGAGGTGAAGCACGCCGAGGAAGAGGGCGTCGAGTTCGTGTGGCTGAGCGCGCCCCAAGCCTTCCTTGGCAAGGACTCTGTGAGCCACGTACGCTCGGTGCGCATCCATCTCGGCATGCTCGACGCATCGGGCCGCCAGACGCCACAGGAGATTCCCAACAGCCACGTCAACATCGAGGCCGACTTGGTGCTGAAGGCGTTGGGCTTCGATCCCGAGGACCTGCCGGCGATGTTCGCGGCGTCGGACCTCACAGTGACCGGCTGGAACACACTCAAGATCGACTGGCGCAGCATGATGACCAGTCTCGACGGCGTGTTCGCCGCCGGCGACATCGTGCGTGGCGCCTCGCTGGTGGTGTGGGCGGTGCGCGACGGCCGCGATGCCGCCGAGCGCATTCACATGTATCTGACGACCAAGATGCAGGCCGCCCTGCAAGTTGCGGCGGAGTGAGACGATGCTGACGCTTTACGACTTCATGGGTTCGGGTAACGGCTACAAGGTGCGGCTGGTGCTTGCGCATCTCGGCCTCGCCTACAAGCTGATCGAGCGCGACATCATGAAGGGCGAGACCCGCACGCCGGAGTTCCTCGAGAAGAACGCCAACGGCCGCATCCCGACGTTGCAGCTCGAGGACGGCACGCACCTCGCGGAGTCGGACGCGATCATCTGGTACCTGGCCGAGGGCACCCCGCTCGCGCCGCAGGGCCGGCTGGCGCGCGCCCAGACCCTGCAGTGGATGTTCTTCGAGCAGTACAGCCACGAGCCCTACGTCGCCGTGGCGCGCTTCTGGAAGCACTTCTTCGACAAGCTGACGCCACAGCAGGAAATCGAGCTGCCCGGCCGCATGGAGAAGGGCTACGCCGCGCTCGGCGTGATGGAGCGGCACCTCGCCCATCACCTGTTCTTCGTCGACGAGCGCTTCGGCCTCGCCGACATCGCCCTCTATGGCTACACGCACTGCGCCGGCGAGGGCGGCTTCAATCTCGACAACTTCCCGCAGGTGAACGCCTGGCTGGCGCGCGTCGCCGCGCAGCCCGGCCACGTCACGATCGAGCACAAGAACTGAGCAAGGGAGAGAGCCATGCCGATGATCAACGTGCAGATGTTCGAGGGCCGCACGCTGGAGCAGCGCCGAAAACTGGCGAAGGAACTGACCGACGCCACTTGCAAGGCCCTCGGCTGCACGCCCGACGCCGTCCAGATC
>DASXQC010000113.1:0-2762 GCA_036493235.1 Reyranella sp. | reverse complement strand
AGTTCGATCATCCGAGCCCATCAGCATGCCGCTGGCGGTAAAAAGGGGGCGAAGATCACGCCATCGGCCGTTCTCGTGGCGGACTGAGCACCAAGATCAACGCTGTCGTCGACAAGAATGGCCTGCCAGTCCGCCTGATCCTCACCGCTGGCCAAGCCCACGACCTGCGGGCTGCTCCCCAATTGCTGGATGGCCTCGAATGCCGCCATGTCGTCGCCGACCGCGGTTACGACGCCGACGATCTGCTCGCGCTGATCCGAGACGCCGGCGCAAAGCTTCACATCCCCCCGACAAGCCGTCGGCTTGCCCACCGGTCCGTCGATCGCCGCATCTACCGCAAACGAAACCTCGTTGAGCGCTTCTTCTGCAAGCTCAAGCCCTTCAGACGGATCGCAACCAGGTTCGACAAGCTCGCCAGGAACTTCCTCGCTGCCGTCGCACTGGCTTCTGCCCGCCTATGGATGCGCGCTTAGGAGTCCTCGACCTAGACTAGGACCTCGATTTTGGCCCGACGGCCTCTTACCTTTTGTCGCCTAGGTCGAGCGTCAGCGGCGCGAAGATCGAATGCAGGGCGTCGATCTTGGCGAAGTCGATGGCGATAAAGCCGGCGGCGCCGGCGCGCGGGGCCGAGGTGTCGAGGGTTGGAAAGGATTTGTAGGGCGTGAGTGGGCCGCCGCCGGGCGGGGAGATCAGGTTGGGCAGATCGCTTGTCACGCCGTAGCCGCCGGCGAGCGTGACGCCTTGCAGGGGGCTGAGCTTTATAAGGCCGAACGGCATCGTCACCTTGTAGTCGGGGGAGACTGACAGCGTCATGTCGAACGACAGCGTCATCTTGGGAAAGCTCGGAAACTTGCTGTGCAGCAAGTCGAGGTAGTCGTCGCCCTTGAAGCTGAGATGCAGGAGCAGTGGATCGCTCGGGGACTTGGGCATGTCGAAGCTGAAGCCGCTGAACAGGGCATAAGGAACGAGCGAAAGCGGCGCGCCCAGCGGCAGGCCCGAGAGCGCCTTGCGCCCCACGGGATCGCCAAGCATTCCGGCCAGTCCGGTGCCCACAATCGCCGCGCCGCCGGTGATGATCGCCGCCTTGTCGCCCGTGCTCGCCTGGTCCCAGACCGGCTTGGCGATCTTCTTCGCGAAGTCGACGGCGGAGTCCTTGATCTGCGGCGTGTCGGCCGCGCGCGAGGCAATTTCCTTGGCGCCGCCGACGATGGGATCGACCGCGTCCTCCTTCTTCGCCTCCTTGAGCGGCACATCGGGTCCGTCGCGTTGGACCATGCGCCGCGGGCCGCGGAGGTTGCGCAGGTGGGCCTGGTTGCCCTGGTAGTGACGCGGCGCCGCGGCGCGGTTCGTGGTGGCCAGGGGCCGTGTTTCGCTGCGTGCGCGCTGCGGATGGATGGCCAGTGCGTCCAACGCCCGGGTGCTCCTAGGGGGTCCGCTCGGAGGTGTCTATGTCGGTCCAGCTGCGGGTCTGGATCACGGTGCCGTCGCGGCGGATCTCGCCACGGAACTGGACGAGCAGGTCGACGGTGTCGCCGGTCTGCAGTCCGGAGAGGGTAATCTGCGGGAAGTCCTCGCCCCGATAGACGCACCCCCCGGCCTGGTTGGCCGTGCCGTCGCCGTCGGTGTAGTGATCCTCCCCGCACCGGGTCGTGGTCGCGGCCTGGCCGGGCTGATCCCGGTGCCCGTAGTTGCGCGAGGGGCAGGTGGTGTTGCCGTCCTCGGTCAGCGCGATCGGCAGACGGCCTCCCGGAATATGCGAGAAGCGGGTGGCGAGGTCTTCGCTCGTGCCGCCGCGCGAGGCGGTGCCGACGCCGGCGATGAACTGGCTCTCGCGCAAGATCTCTAGAGGCCGTAGAATCGCGAGGCAGTGTCGCCGAAAACGGCGTCATGCATTTCCGCCGGAAGCAGCGCCGCCGCCGTCTCGCGCCAACGCCGATAGTTGCTGGCCAGCGTGACGACCGGCCAGTCGCTGCCCCACATGAGTCGATCCGGCCCAAACGTCGCAAGCAAGTGGTCGACATAGGGACGTAGATCGTCGATCTGCCATCCCGCCCGCGCCTCCGTAACTAGGCCCGACACTTTGCAATACCAGGGCGTGTCACGGGCGAGACGCGCCATGTGGCTCGCCCAGGGCTGGAAGTGACCATTGGCAATGTCCGGCTTGGCGGCGTGGTCGATCACCACCGGCAGGTCGGGGTGGCGTTGCGCAAGCTTACCAATGACAGGAAGGTGGCGCGGCTTGAGCAAGGCATCGAAGCGCAGGCCGTACCGCGCCATCGCCACGAGCGCGGGCTGCACGGCGGGACGCAGGATCCAGGAAGGATCTTCGATGTCTTGCAACATCGGACGCAGGCCCTTCAGCAGGGGATCGTCGGCAAGCTCAGCGATGCGAGCGGGCGCGCGCGGCGAGGCGAGGTCCGTCCAGCCGACGACGCCGCGTACCAGCCCTGCTGAGGTGCGGGCGACATCGAGCATGAACGCCGTCTCGGCCTCCGTGTCCGCTGCCTGCACCAGCACGGTTGCGGCAATATCGCCCAACAGCGGGCGCAGATCGCCCAACCCGTAGTCGCGGGCGATTGGCAGTTCTGGCGACATCCAGCCGTAATCGCCGCGCGCGATGGTCCAGACGTGATGGTGGGCGTCGACTCGGATCATTTTTCCGGTGTCGGTGCGCTCTCCGGCAGCAGGCCGGTCCGACGCAACTCTGCCCAAAGGGTGCTGGGGATCTTTGCCTGCATGAGGGCGGCGTTCTGTTGCACTTC
>DASXQC010000112.1:0-4015 GCA_036493235.1 Reyranella sp. | reverse complement strand
ATGAACGGCGGCACCTGGGCGAGCGTCGCGAACTTGCTCGCCACCGTCGAGCCCGCGACCGACGCGCCGACATAAAGGTCGTAGCCGTCGAAGAACATGCCGGCGCCGATCAGCCAGAAGATGCGGTAGTGAAACGACGATATCGACAGGCGGTCGAGCCGCGGGCCCGAGTTCACCGCAGATGCCATGGCAAAGCCTCCCCAAATACTTTTCTTGGCTGATAGGATGCCACGCCACGACTGGCCGCCGGATCACCTTTTCGAGAATCACTTGCAATGACAAACGACAAAGCGCTCGACGTCGCGCGCCAGGGCCACGGCCGCAACCTCGTGCTGCTGCATTCGCTGCTCTCCGACCGCACCGCTTTCGACAAGATCGCGCCCCGCCTGGCGCGAGAGCGTACGCTGTGGCTGCCCAACCTGCCGGGCTTCGGCGCCTCCGCGCCGGCCGGCCCCACGCTCGACGACGTCGCCGACCGCATCGCCGACCAGCTCGTGGCGCAAGGCCTCGAAGGCCCGACCGACCTGCTGGGCAACGGCTTCGGCGGCTTCGTCTCGGTGGCGCTGGCCGTGCGCCACGGCACGCTGTTCGACAAATTGGTGCTGGTCGACACCGGCGCCGCGATCCCGCCGGAGGGCAAGCCCGCCTTCCATGGCATGGCCAAGCGGGTCGAGGACGGCGGCATGGAGGCGGTGCTGACGGCGGCACTGCAGCGCATGTTCCCTGATGACTTCCTCGCCGCGCACCCGGCGATCGCCGAGGAGCGCAAGGCGAGCCTGCGTGCGGCCAAACCCGAGCATTTCGCCGCGGCCTGCCGCGCCCTCGCCCAGTTCGATCGCCGCGCCGATCTTGCGTCGATCCGCAACCCGACGCTCGTCGTGGTCGGCCTGCTCGACACCGCGACACCGCCGGTCCTGTCGCGCGAGCTCGCCACTGGCATACCCGGCGCGACGCTGGTCGAGCTGCCGCACTGTGGGCACTCGCCGCACATCCAGGATCCCGACGGCTTCTGGCAGGCGATCAAGCCGTTTCTCGGGTTCGCGGGCTGAGCATGGACACCCACCGGCCCGCCGACTGGAAGCCGCGCGTCGAGGACGCCGCCCTGCTGACCGGCCACGGCCGCTTCACCGACGACGTGCATGCGCCCAACGAAGCCTTCGCCTATTTCCTGCGCTCGCCGCATGCGCACGCGACCCTCGGCACCCTCGACACCGCGGCCGCGCGGGCTCTGCCCGGCGTGCTGGGCGTCTTCACGCATGAGGAACTGACCGCTTTCGGCGCGAAGACCATCTCGCATCCCGTCCCGGTCCCCGGCCTTGTCGTGCCGCCGCGGCCCGCGCTGGCCGAAGGCCGGGTACAGCATGTCGGTCAGCCGGTCGTGATGGTGGTCGCCGAGACCCTGGCGATCGCCCAGGACGCCGCCGAGTTGATCGTCATCGACTACGACTCGCTGCCGCCGGTCATGACGCTTGAGGAAGCGGCCAACGCCGGCAACGTCGCGGTCGACTGGCGAGGGCCGCATCCCGAGCCCGCGAAGAATGCCGAGGCCGTCGACCGCGTCTTCGAGCAGGCCCCTCACACCGTGTCGGTCTCCGTCGTCAACCAGCGCATCGTCGTGGCGTCGATGGAAACCCGCGGCGGCACCGCGAGCTACGACGCCGCCAACGACCGCTGGCTGCTGCGCGCGCCCTCGCAGGGCGTGCGGATGCTGCGCGACCAGCTCGTCGCCAGCCTCGGCCTGAAGCAGGAGCAGCTGCGCCTCGTTACCGACGATGTCGGCGGCGCCTTCGGCATGAAGACCGCGGCCTATCCCGAATACGTCGCGATGCTGGTCGCCGCCAGGCAGGTCGGCCGGCCGGTGCACTGGATCTCGACGCGCGCCGAATCCTTCCTGAGCGACAACCAGGCGCGCGACACGGTCACCAGGGCCGATCTCGCGCTCGATGCCGACGGCGGCTTCCTCGCGCTGCGCGTCGCGGCGGTCGCCGCGGTCGGCGCCTTCCTGTCCTCGCACGGCGCGTCGATCGCCACCAACAACTTCGCCCGCTGCTTCCCGGCGATGTACCTGATCCCGCACATCGACGTGCGCGTGAAGTGCGTGTTCACCAACACCGTGCAGCTCGGCCCCTATCGCGGCGCCGGCCGGCCGGAAGCGAACTACGCGCTCGAACGGCTGGTCGATGCGGCGGCCGAGGCGACCGGCATCGATCGCATCAACTTGCGCCGGCGCAATCTCATCCCGTCCGCGCACATCCCCTACGCCACCGCGGTCGGCACGCGCTACGACAGCGGCGAGTTCGAGGCCGTGTTCGACAAGGCGCTGGCTGCCGCCGACATGGCGGGCTTCGCGACGCGGCGGGCGCAGTCGGAGAGAGCCGGCAGAAAACGCGGCCTCGGCATCTCCTGCTTCCTCGAGCATGCCGGCGGCATGCCGGGCGACGAGACCGCCATCGTCTTCCCCGGCGACAACACGCTGGTCGTGCGGCTCGCGATGCAGGGCTCTGGCCAGGGCCATGCCTCGCTCTATCGCCGGCTCGCCGCCGAGCGGCTCGGCATCGACGAGGCCCGCGTCAGCACCCGCCAGGGCGATTCCGACTTCGGCCTGGTCGGCATGGCGGCGGTCGCCTCGCGCTCGACCACCACGGCCGGCAGCGCATTGGTGAAGACGGTCGAGCTGGTGCTCGAGAAAGGCAAACGCCTCGCCGCGCACCTGCTCGAAGCGGCCGAGGCCGACATCGACTATGCCGCCGGCGCCTTCACCGTCGCCGGCACCGACCGGCGCATCGGCCTGTTCGAGGTCGCGCGGCGCGCCGGCGAGCTGGGCGAGACGCTCGACACCAAGGGCCGCACTGAAGTGCCGCAGACCTTCCCCAACGGTTGCCACGTCGCCGAGGTCGAGATCGATCCCGACACCGGCTTGGTCGAGCTGCTGGCCTACATCGCCGTCGACGATTGCGGCGTGATCCTCGATCCGGTGCTGGTCGAAGGCCAGGTACAGGGCGGCATCGCCCAGGGCGTCGGCCAGGCGCTGTGCGAGGACGCGGTGTACGACAGCGACGGCCAGCTCCTCGCCGGCTCCTTCATGGACTACGCGATGCCGCGCGCCGACATGCTGCCGGCCTTCGTCTCGATCGCGCACTCCGTGCCGTGCACGACCAATCCGCTCGGCGTCAAAGGCACCGGCGAGGCCGGCACCACCGGCGCACTGGCCGCGGTGATGAACGCCATCAGCGACGCGCTGCCGGGCAAGCACATCGACATGCCGGCGACGCCGGAGAAAATCTGGCGGGCCTGCCGGTAAACGGGTGTGAACGGCGGTAAACGGACCGTTTGAATCCGTTTTCGACCGTTTTATCCGTTTTTTGTCAGACTTCCGGAAACGGTGCTGGGCTGAACGCAGTAACCACAACGGCCACCTCCACCACGACCTCACCCTGAGGAGCCGCACGGAGTGCGGCGTCTCGAAGGGTGGGCACGAGCACCGCGTTTGGGGCCCACCCTTCGAGACGGCGCTTCGCGCCTCCTCAGGGTGAGGTGGTGGTTGTGCTTGCGATGGTGGAGCTCTTGGCTTCATGTGCCCACCATAGGCACGCGCGTGACGAGACACCTAATACGGGCAATAGCCGCCGCATAAACCCGCGAGAATTGGGCATCGATTCGCAGTCCATTGCCCAAGGAGGGTCTAGAATCGGTCGATCAGCGCGTTCTGCCTGTGGAGAACTTTGCGGACCGCATTGGCATCGACATGGCGGTGCTGCGCGAACGCCGCCGCGGCGACACCGGCGGCTTGTCCCGTAGCGAAGGCCGTGCCCATGACTCGCACGGACGCCCCGGCCTTCTGGTCGGCATCG
This sequence comes from Reyranella sp., assembly GCA_036493235.1. GTDB lineage: Bacteria > Pseudomonadota > Alphaproteobacteria > Reyranellales > Reyranellaceae > Reyranella. The sequence goes on along the minus strand of DASXQC010000112.1, from coordinate 164 downwards.
ACCAGCCGACCCGCGGCGAACAGGTTCGTCGTGTCGCGGCTCATGAGGCAGCGCAGCGGGATCTCGTACGTGCCCTTGTCCGGCGGATAGACGAAGGTGCTCTCGAACGTCTTGCGGTCGTGCCATTCGACGCCCCACGCGCCGAGCGCGATCGCGTCGTCGAC
>DASXQC010000111.1:0-10274 GCA_036493235.1 Reyranella sp. | reverse complement strand
CGCATTTGCTCGACAGTCCGGTGAGCGGCGGCCCCGCCGGCGCCGCATCGGGCAAGATGGCGATCTGGGTGGGCGGCGACGAAGCGGTGTTCCAGCGCTATCGCCCGGTGCTCGACGGCGCGGGCGACCAGATATTCTACATGGGCGATGTCGGCGCGGCGTCGGTCGCCAAGCTGGTGCACAACCTCGCGGGCTACATGGTGAATACCGCCCTCGCCGAGTGCTTCACCATGGGCGTCAAGGCAGGCGTCGATCCGCTGCTGCTGTGGAAGGCGGTGCGGCAGGGCGCCAACGGAAGGCGGCGCACGTTCGATACGCTGGCCGAGCACTTCCTGCCCAACCACTACGACCCGGCGCGTTTTGCGCTCAAGCTCGCCCACAAGGACGTCTCGCTCGCGACGCAAGTCGGCAAGGAGATGGGCGTGCCGATGCGGCTCGCCAACCTCACGCTCGAGGAGATGACCGAGGCGCTGGGCCGCGGCTGGCAGACCCGCGATTCGCGCTCGGCGATGATCCTCCAGCTCGAACGTTCGGGCGTGAAGATCGCCGTCGACCCGGAGGATCTGCGCGCGATCCTGCGGGCGGATTCGAACAACTAGTCTAGTTCTTCATGACTTCCTCCCCCGTCATACGGGGGAGGATAGAGGAGGGGGAAAGCCATACTGCTGGTGGTGAGGGCTTTCAGATCAGGATCTCATCCTGGCCAGATCACGACTGATGCCTTCCTCCTCGCTGCCTCGTATGACGGGGGAGGTGGCTCTACTCGATCTTGATATCCGCCTGCTTGGCGAGATCGCGCCATTGGGTGATCTCGCGGGAGATCACGGCCTTGAATTCGGCGGGCGTGCCGCCGACCGGCTCGACGGCGTCCTTGTCGAAGCGGGCCTGCACGTCGGCGCGCTCGACCGCGCGCTTGGCCGCGGCGGCGAGCTTGTCGATCACCGGCTGCGGCGTACCGGCGGGTGCGACGAGTCCCATCCAGAGATAGCCTTCGAAGCCCGGCACGCTCTCCATTACCGTCGGCACGTCGGGAATCTGCTTCAGGCGTTTGGCACTGGTGACGGCGAGCGCATTCAGCCGCTTGTCGGCAACGAGCTGCGCCGAGGTTGTGTAGTTGTCGAGCTTGGCCTGCACTAGCCCCGCGACCAGGTCGGCGAGCGCGGGTGCCGCGCCACGATAGGGCACGTTAGTCACCTTCATCTGCTCTTTCGCCTGCAGCAGCTCCATCGTGATGTGCGGCAGGGTGCCGTTGCCGGCATGGGCGACGTTGAGCTTGCCGGGATTCTTGCGCGCATAGTCGACGAAGCCCGCGAAGTCCTTGAATGGCAGCGAGGGATGGCTGACCAGCAGCATCGGCAGCCGGCCGATCACCGAGATTGGCACGAGGTCCTTCTCGGTGTCGAACGGCATCGAGGCGCGGAGTGCCGCGTTGATGGTGTGGTTGGGCGTGGTGAGCAGGATCGTGTAGCCGTCGGGCGCCGCCTTGGCGACGACCTCGGTGCCGATCACGCCGCCGGCACCGGCCTTGTTGTCGACGATCACCTGCTGGCCGAGATCGGCCGTCAGCCGCTCGGCGGTGAGGCGGGCGACCACGTCGGTGACGCCACCTGCCGGGAACGGCACGATCATTCGGATCGGCCGCTCCGGATATTCCGCTCGCGCCGTCGTCCCGAAGAACGGCAGCGCGAGCAGGAGTGCTGCGACGAAGCCTACTGCGCGGGTGCGAGCCGCGGGTTCTTGCCTTCGGCGGTGGTCGGATCGGGGATGTCGAGGAACAGCCAGCACACCACGGCCGAGACGAAGCTCAGCAATGCGAGCCCGTACAAGCCGCCCGAGAAGGTGCCGGTCGCGTCCTTCATGAGTCCGATCCACCATGGTCCGAAGAATCCTCCGAGGTTGCCGATCGAGTTGATCCAGGCGAAGCCGGCCGCCAGCGCCGTGCCGCTCAGGAACATCGGCGGCATGGCGAAGAACGGCCCCTTCGAGCCATAGAAGCCCATCGCCGCCAGCGACATGCCGACCATCGCCCACCACGTGCCCATGGTGAGGCCGGCCAGCACCAGGCCGCCGGTCGACAGCACGCAGGCCAGCAGCAGGTTCCAGCGCCGCTCGTTCATGTGGTCGGAGACGCGGCCCCACGCCACCAGGGCGATGCCGCCGCAGATGTACGGGATCATGGTCAGCCAGCCGACCTGCATGATGGTGAAGCTGCCGAGCGACTTGATGATCTGCGGGATGAAGAACAGCATGCCGAGGCTTGCCGTCACGATGCCGAAGTAGTTGAGCGCCAGCAGCAGCACGCGCGGGTTCCACATCGATTCGAACATCGAGTAGACGCGCACCGCTTCCTTGGCCTTGCGCTCGCTGGCGATCTTGCCGGTCAGCCAGTCCTTCTCGGCCTGGCTCAGGAAGGTGGCCTCCTGCGGCTTGTTGGTCATCACGAAGTAGAACAGCAGGCCGAGCGCGATCGTCGGCAGGCCCTCGGCGATGAACATGATCTGCCAGCCCTTGAGGCCGAACAGGCCGTGCAGGCTCATCAGGCCGGTCGAGATCGGCGCGCCGGCGGCAACGGCGATCGGCAGGCCGACCAGGAAGCCCGACACGATGCGCGCGTGATGGCGCGCCGGGAACCAGTAGGTGAAGTAGAGGATCAGGCCGGGGAAGAAGCCCGCTTCGCCCGCGCCCAACAGGAACCGCACGATGGCGAAGCTGGTGGTGCCGGTGACGAAGGCGGTCGCCGTCGCGAAGATGCCCCAGGTGATCATGATGCGGGCGATCCAGATACGCGCGCCCACCTTCTCCATGATGATGTTGGAGGGGACCTCGAACAGGAAATAGGCCCAGTAGAAGGTGCCCACCGCGAAGCCGTAGTCGGCGGCGGACATGTTGAGGTCGCCGCGCATGGTGAGCGCGGCAAAGCTGCTGTTGATGCGATCGATGTATGCCAGGATGTAGCACACCATCGCGAACGGCAGGAGACGCATGTACACTTTACGCATGGTCGAAGCTTCGAGCGACGCATCCATGAGCGATCCTCCCCGGACCTATGCTTTTACGTTTTTGACCCTCCGGTACTCTGCGCTACGCAACGGCTGAGGCTAGCAAACGCCCGTGTGGGCAGCTAGCGGTTACCCGCCAGGCCCATCTGCCTGCACAGCAGAACCAGCGTTTCGTAAATCACATGGGCGCAGAGGTGGGCGGCCATGCCGTTGACGTCCTGCGGCGGGCTCACGGTGTTGACGTCGACCGCGACGATGTTGAGGTCGGTCAGGCAGCGCAGCAGGTCGATGCCCTCGCGCGCGCTGAGGCCGCCCCAGGAGGGCGTGCAGACGCCGGGTGCGGTAGACGGGTCGAAGACGTCCATGTCGAAGCAGAGATAGACCGGCCGCTTGCCGACCTTGTCGCGGAACTCGGCCATGCGCTGGGCGAAGCCGCCGCGGATCAGCTCGTCGATCGACACGATCTTGTAGCCGAGGCTGAGCGCGCGCGGCACGACGCCCTGGGCGTAGGTCGTGCTGCGGATGCCGACGTGCCAGGAGAACTCGGGATCGACCAGGCCTTCCTCGGCGACGTGGGTGAACTGCGTCGCCGAATTGTATTTTTCCTCCTCCCCGTACGGGTAGGAATCGGTGTGCGAATCGATGTGCAGCGCCGCCATCTTCTTGTGCTTCTTGCCGACCGCACGCGCGACCGGGACGGTGACCGAGCCGTCGCCGCCGATCGTGATCGGAATCGCACCGGCCTGCACGATGCGATCGACCGCCTGCTCGGTGCGCTCGAAGGCGTCGACGATCTTGCTCGGCGTGAGCCGAACGTTGCCGCAATCGACCAGGCCAAGCGCGGCCACCGGATCGAAGTCGGCATTCGTGGGATTGAAACGGCGCATCAGCGCCGACTGCTGGCGCACCGAATCGGGGCCGCCACGCGCGCCGATGCGCATGTTGGTGCCGCAATCGAACGGGATGCCGAGGACCGCCGCCTTGTTGTTCGGGCCGGGACGGCCGTAGGGCGCGCCCATGAAGGTCATGGGCGAGGTGAAGAGCTCTTCTTCGGAGTACATGGTTCAGCTGCCTGTGAGGAAATCGAAGGCCGTCAGGGTGTGGATCTTGGCGACGGCGAGCAGCTCGTCGACCAGTACGTATTCATCGGCGCCGCCCATGTTGAACGGCGTGAGGCCGAGCACCACCGTCGGCACGCCCGCCGGACGATACCAGCGCGAATCCGACCCTCCGACGCGCATGTTCACTGCCGGTGCCGTGCCCAGGACTTCGGCCGCAACCTTGGCGGTGCGCACGACGATCTCGTCGCCGGGCGGCGTGAAGGACGGCTCGAAGCGGCGGATCGCGCGCCAGCTCACGCCCTCGAGCGGCGCCAGCCATTCGTCGAGCTTCGCCACCAGCACGTCGGTCGTGATGCCGACCGGCAGGCGGATATCGGCACGGGCGATGGCGTGCGTCGGCACGAGATTGGGCGAGGTGCCGCCTTCGATCGTGCCGATATTCACCGTCACCCGCTGCAGGACCTCGGATTCACCCGCGCCCGACAGCGGCTCGGAGATGGCCTTGGCCCTGGCGATCGCCTGCGTGACGACCGGTGGTGCCTGGAACGGAAGCGTCTCCAGGTCCTTCAGCCGATCGAGCGCGACGCGCAGGCGGTCGATCGCGTTGGTGCCGCGATGGACATGCGCGCCATGCGCCGGCGAGCCGGTCGCCTCCACCTCGACCCACATCAGGCCCTTCTCGCCGAAGCGCACGACCTTGGGCGAGCCGACGTCGCCACAGATGTTGGCGTCGCCCTTGGCATGGGGCACGTGGTCGAGCATCCAGCCGGTGCCGAGCGAGCCCATGTTCTCCTCGTCGCCGGCGAGCGTCAGCACGATCTCGCCCGACCAGGCGTCGCGGTTCTCGGCCAGCAGTTGGGCCGCGAGCAGAGAGCAGGCCATGCCGCCCTTCATGTCGCAGACACCGCGGCCGTAGAGCTTGCCGTCCTTCAGCACGCCGCCCAGCGGCGGCACGGTCCACGGCAGGTTCTCGAGCAGCGGGAAAGTATCGAGATGGCCGTTGAAGATCAGCCGGCGGCCCGGCCGGTGGGCGCGAATACGGCCGATCAGGCTCCTCACCCGCGGCGCCGGTTCGATCACCTCGACTTCGATGCCGGGGATCTCGCGAAGCAGCTCTTCGGCGACGGCAGCGATCTCCTCGGTGTCGCTCGGCGGGTTGGGCGAGGCGATGGCCACGAGCCGTTGCGTGACGGCGATCAGCCGGTCGAGCGAAGTGTCGACGCGCTTCGCCAAAGTCGTGCGCAAATCGGTCATGCTAGCGGGCCTGCAGCCTTCGTTCCCACAGCCGGATGCCCATGGCGAGTGGCCAGCAGATCACGAAGTAGACGACGGCGATGAAGGTGAAGATCTCGAGCGGCCGGAACGTGCTGGCCGACAGCTCCATGCCGCGCCGCGTGATCTCGCTCACCGAGATCACCGCGCCGAGCGACGAGAACTTGATGAGCTGCACGAAGTTCGAGGCGAGCGGCGGCAGGGTCATGCGGATCGCCTGCGGCAGCACGATGCGGGTGAAGTTCTGGATGGGCGTCAGACCCAGCACCTGCGCCGCCTCGCTGTGGCCGCGCGGCACGCTCTGGATGCCGGAGCGATAGACCTCGGCGATGAAGGCGCCCTGGTAGAGCGACAGGCCGATCACCAGCGCGGTGAAAGACTCGATGCGCAAGCCGAACACGATCGGCAGCACGTAGTAGACCCACAACAGCTGCACCAGGATCGGCGTGTTGCGGATGATCTCGCCGAAGCTGATGCCGATCCAGCGTGCCGGCGGGAACTTCGACATGTCGAGCAGCGCGATGATCAGCCCCGCGATCATCGCCAGCACCAGCGTGATCGCCGAGATGATCAGCGTCATCTGGAATCCCGACAGCAGGAAGTCGGCGCTGCCGGTGACGACGTCCCATCGGAATTGGTATTTGAACATGGGCTAGCGGGCTTTCGGTTGCCCACCCTTCGAGACGCGCGCTTGCGGCGCGCTCCTCAGGGTGAGGTGGTCGGTCACGCACACCTCATGCTGAGGAGGTGCCCCTCGGATACCTCGGGGTAAACTCCGCACCGTCTCGAAGCATGGGCCACAGGTCACGGCGCGACGATCGGGCCGAGCTTGTTCTTCTCGGCGTACTTCTTCAGCCGGCCGTCGAGCTTTATGGTGTCGACGAACAGGTTGACGTAGTTCAGCCAGATCTGGTCGCCCTGCGGCACGACATAGGCGTAGGGCGTGACGGCGAGCTTTTCCTTCGGCGTGACGTAGGCCGCCCAGTCGAACTCGTCGGTCACCTTGATGGCGGTCGGGAAGTCGGTCATGTCGACGTCGACGCGGCCAGCCACCAGCTCGGCCTCACGCGTGTTGGGCGGCGCGATCGACACCACCTCGGCGTTCTTCAGGTACTCCTTCATGAAGGGCTCGATGTAGCTGCCGAGCGAGACGGCGACCTTGATGCCCTTCTGGTCGATATCCTCCCACTTCTTGATCTTCCCGTCCTTGCGCACCACGGCGTAGACGTTGGTGATCAGGTAGGGGTGGGAGAACTCGACCGCCTGGGCGCGCTTCAGCGTCGCGCCGACGCCGAACATGCCGATCTCGCACTTGTTGGCCTGCAGGTCGGCGATGAAGGAGCCGAAGCTGGTCTCGACGATCTCGAGCTTGGCGTCGAGCTCCTTGGCGAGCTCCTTCGACAGGTCGGCGTCGATGCCTTCGATCTGGCCGGTCTTGGGATTGCGATAGGAGATCGCGTAGTAGAGCGGGAACTGGCAGACCCGCAGCTTCTTGTTCTTGGTGATCTCGAACAGCCGCGACTGCGTCTGCTGCGCCTCGGCCGGCAGTGCCGCCGCGACCAAACCCGCCGCCGCAAGCATTCCCAGGATTGCCTTCATTCCCATCGTCCTTTCCCTTCGTTATTCCTCGAACTGTTGCAGGAAGCGCTGTGCCCGCTCCGTCTTGGGCGAATCGAAGAAGGCCGCGCCCGGCGCGTCCTCGACGATCTCGCCGCGGTCCATGAACACCGTCCGCGTGCCGACATGGCGCGCGAAGTTCATCTCGTGGGTCACGACCAGCATGGTCATGCCCTCCTGCGCGAGCTGGCGCATGACCAGCAGCACCTCACGGCGCAGCTCGGGATCGAGCGCGCTGGTCGCCTCGTCGAACAGCAGGACCTTGGGCGACATGGCGAGCGCCCGCGCGATCGCCACGCGCTGCTGCTGTCCGCCCGAGAGGCGCGTCGGATAGGCATCGCGCTTGTCGGAGAGATCGACCTTGGCCAGCAGGCGCTCGGCGATGGCGACGGCCTCGGCCCTTGGCATCTTCTTCACCCGGATCGGCGCCTCGATCAGGTTCTCCAACACCGACATGTGCGGCCACAGATTGAAGTGCTGGAACACCATGCCGATGTCCGACCGCACGGCACGCGCTGCGGCTTTCACCGGCCCCTCCTGCCCCGGCGTCGAGATCGCCTGGCCCTGCATGACGATGCGGCCCTCGCTCGGTGTCTCGAGCAGGGCGATGCAGCGCAGCAGCGTGGTCTTGCCCGAGCCGCTCGGTCCCACGACGCACACCACGTCGCGCTCCATAACAGGCAACGAGACCCGGGTCAGCACCTGGTTGGTGCCAAATGTCTTGCTGACGCCCTCGGCGAGGATGATGGGTGCTCCGGCCATATGCAGAGCATAAGCAAATCCTATGCCTTCCAACAAGTGCGACCGATTTTAGCGAAGACTTTGCTTCCGATTGCGTATTTACGCTATGAATCGATGATAAGGAGTTCTTATAGCGTATGGACGTTAAGCTGCTCGAAGCGTTCCGCGCCGTCGTCGACAGCCGCTCGGTTACGGCCGCTGCCCAGGCGCTGGGCATCACCCAGCCGGCGGTGTCGGGCCAGATCGCGAAGCTCGAGGAAAGCGTCGGCTTCCCGTTGTTCGAGCGCGCTGGCGGCCGGCTGAAGCCGACTCCCGAAGGCCTGCTGTTCTATACCGAAGCAACGCGCGTGCTGGGCGAGGTCGACCGCCTCGCCGCGACCACCGCACAGATCCGCGAGGGCCAGTCGGGCCGGCTGGTGATCGCGAGTCATCCGGCGGCGGCAATCTCGATGCTGCCACCGCTGGTCGCGGCCTTCGTCGCCGAGCGGCCGGGCGTATCGGTGCGCCTCGTGTCGCGCCATTCCGACGTGGTGAGTCAGCTCCTGCCGACCGAAGGCTACGATCTCGGCATCGCCGAGCTGCCGGTCGACGACACCGCCGTGCGGCTGGTGCGCTACCAGATGCGCTGCGTCGCGATCCTGCCGCCGCGCCATGCGCTCGCCTCGCGCAAGCTGCTGACGCCGGCGCTGCTGTCTGGCCAGCCGATGATCGCCCCGGCACGCTCGCCGCAGATGCTGAGCCGCGTCTACGGCACGTTCGCCGGCGCCGACGCGCAGATCAACGCGGTGGTCGAGGCTGAATTCTTTGCTTCGTGTTGCGCGCTGGTAGCGGCCGGCGCCGGCTGGTCGCTGGTCGATCCGTTGTCGGCGCAAAGCTTCAGCCATCTCGGCCTGGTGACGCGGCAGTTCGAGCCCGCGGTGATGTACGAGATCGGTGTCTTCCATCGCCGCGATCGCGAGCCGTCGGTGCTCGCCGCGGCCTTCCTCGAATTGCTCGAATCAAAACTCGGGAGTGCGCGATGACCGCCTATCACCTGCCGCCGGCGCTGGCGGCACGGCTCGCCGCCGATCCCGAGCTGTGGCGCGACTTCAATGACATCTGCGATTGCGGCGGCCGGCTCGCCGGCACCGCGAGCGAGAAGAAGGCCTTCGGCCTGCTGCGCGAGCGCGTGCGCGCGGCCTCGCCCGCGAACTCCGGCCGCTCGATCCCCGTGCCGTACAATGGTTGGCAGCCCAGGAGTGCGACCCTGCGCCTGCCGGGCGGGACGATGGCCGCCTGCCATCCGCTGGTGCGCACCATCGCGACTGCCAAGGACGGCCTCACCGCCGAGGTGATCGATCTCGGCCGCGGCACGCCCGACGAGTTCGCCGAGCATGCCGGCGAGATCAAAGGGCGCATCGTGCTGGTGCGCCATGAGCTGATGTTCGCCGCCGGCACCATCCATCGCCGTCGCAAGTACGACATGGCGCGCGCCAACGGCGCTGTTGGCTTCCTGATCGCCGGACCGTTGCCGGGTCACGTTGTGGCGGGATCGTCGGGCCGCGACAATGGACCCGGCATTCCGGCGCTCGGCATTGCGCCGGAGACCGCGGCAAAGCTCGCGCGCCGGCCGGACGGTTGGCCGAGCGTCACCTTGACCGTCGAGACCGCCGAGGCGCCGGCCGAGACTGAGACGCTGGTCTACGAGTATCCCGGCACGACCGACGAATGGGTGGTGCTGTCGGCGCATGTCGACGGTCACGATCTCGCCGAGTCGGCGATGGATAACGGCACCGGCCTCGCCTCGGTGCTGGCGGTGACGCGAGCGCTGTCGCCGGAAGTGTCGAAGTGGCGGCGCGGTCTGCGGGTGATGTTCTTCTCGGTCGAAGAATGGGCGCTCACCGGCTCGGCGCAGTATGTGCAGGCGCTGTCGGAGGCGGAGCGGGCGAAGATCGCGATCAACGTCAATCTCGACTCGGTTGCCGGCAGCCCGAACCTCGCGGCACTGAGCAGCGGCTATGCGGGCGTCGAGCCGTTCCTGCTGCAGGTCGCGGCGGCCAACGGCCAGTCGCTGCGCACGGTCCGGCCGCTGATGACCAACTCCGACCATGCCAACTTCGCGGCATGCGGCATCCCGGCGATCCGCCTGGTCGCGGGTTTCGACGATCCCAACGCCCATCTGCGCGTCGTGCTGACCCCCGCCGATACGCGGGACAAGGTCGCGCAGAGCGAGCTGCGCCAGGCAACGTTGCTGACCGCCGCGCTGGTCGCCGCCGCCTGCAATGCCGATCCAGGCGAGGCGGCGAAGTGGCGCATGAAATGAGCAAAGGTCCCTCGCTGCGCTCGGGATGACACTGTCTTTGTCGTTCCAAGATTCTCGGTGTCATCCCGAGCGTAGCGAGGGATCTTCACCTTTCATGAGGTCTTGAGGAACTGAAGCAGCAGTCGGTTGACCTCGTCCGGCTGTTCCTGCTGCACCCAGTGGCCGGCGCCGTCGATGAGGTGGATCTCCTTCATCTTCGTGCAGGCGCTCTTTTGCATGCGCGCGATGGCGCCGGGAGTCTGGTAGATGCCCCAGTCGCTCCTGCCCGAGATGAAAGTCGAC
>DASXQC010000110.1:0-9916 GCA_036493235.1 Reyranella sp. | reverse complement strand
AGAACGTGCGCAAGGGGCACGGTGCGAGCCCTGAACTTGGCCGCTGCGCGGCCACCGGCGCGCGGGGCGCGCCTAGTTCTACGGGCTCGCCGGCGACGTTCGACGCGCTCACTCATAGTACTGAGGCGAATGTTTTTGCGCGTCGAACGTTGCCTTATCATGGTTAATCCAAAGCTTCGCCTTCTTGTCCGCCAGCACCTTCGCCACCTTGGCATGTGACGCATGGGTCTGGTCCGCGCTGGTGTTCATCGACGGCACGCGGTCGTGATCCCAGTTATCCTTGAAGTGCGCGAGGTCGCCGGTCAGCACGACGTAACCTGTCTTGCGCAGATGGACTCGCAGCGATTGGTGCCCTGGCGTGTGACCGGGCGTTGAAAGAATCACCGCAGACCCATCGCCGAACACGTCATGGTCGCCGTTCAGCTGCTGCATCGGCCGGTCCTTCTTGAACGGCGGCTGCTTGCCGTCGGCGAACGCCCAGTCGACCTCGGCTTTCTGGATCAGAAGCATCGAGGCCGGAAACATGTCGACGTTGCCGACGTGATCGGGATGAGTGTGCGAGACGGCGACCATGGTGATGTCGTCCGGCTTGATGTGAATCTCGGCGAGCTGGGCCGCGAGCTTCTTCGGTCGTGACGCCGTGCCGATCGCGGTGGTGACCGGCTTGTCGGCCAGCGAATCGGGATAGCCGGTGTCCCACAGCAGCCACTGGCCGCCATGCTTGATCAGGTAGCAGGTGTCGGAGAGCTCGATCGGCTTGCCGACATTGACGCCCGGCGACCAGCGCGCCTGGTCGGTCGCGGCGTTGCGGCCGCAGTCCATCACATAGAGCCGCTCGACGGTCTGGGCCATGGCGGGCGTGGCCGCGGCAAAGGCAGCCATAAGGGCGGCAACCATGAGGGCGCGCATGAGATCCTCCCTGCAATCGACGAGGGAGGTTAGCGTGGCCCTGTCGCGGCCAGTGTCACGTTTTCGTTGATCGCGCTTCCTCGGGCGTCATGAACACGCCGATCCGGCGCGCCGCCAGGCCGACGTCGCGCCGGCTGGTCAGCACCGCGATCGGAATCGACAGGATGAGTCCGGTCACCACCGGCAGGATCCACGGCAGATAGCTCGGTGTCAGCACGCCGAGCGTCACCGGCACCAGCACGCCCAGTACCATGTGAAGGATGTGGCGCTGCAGCGCGACCCGCCACGGCATGCCGCGGTCGCCGCGCGGCTGCGGCGGCCAGCCGACCGCATTGCCACCCAGGATGCGGATCACGAATGTCGTGTGGAACAGCATCATCACCGGCGCGAGCAGGGTGCTGAGCAGCACCTCGCCGATGAAGCTCACGATCAGGCGCAGGCGTCCGCCGAAGCGGCGCGCATTGCGTGTCGACCAGAGTCTCAGCCCCAGCGCGAACAGCTTGGGCCCGAACAGCAGCACGAAGGTCAGCAGCAGCAGGCCGTGGATCTCGGGCCAGCGGATCTGCGGCCAGATCGGGAAGAGAGTCCGGGTCGAGCCGAAATAGACGTCGCCGACGAGCTTGTGATTGACCACCAGGCTGCTGCTCAGCAGCAGCATTGCCAACCACAGCGGCGAGGCGAGGTAGGCGAAGATGCCCATGCCGAGATGCAGTCGGCTCATCCAGTGCAGGCCCTTCTCGCTGATCAGCCGCGCATGCTGCAGGTTGCCTTGTACCCAGCGGCGATCGCGCACGGCGTAGTCGAGCAGGTTGGTCGGCACCTCCTCGTAGCTGCCGTGCAGCTCGGGTAGCATCCAGCAATACCAGCCGCCGCGGCGCAGGTATGCCGCCTCGACGAAGTCGTGGCTCAGGATCTCGCCGCCGAGCGGCGGCTTGCCGGACAGCACCGGCAGGCGGCAGCACTCGGCGAAGGCCGAGACGCGCAGGATCGCGTTGTGGCCGTAGTAGTTCGACTCGCTCATCTGCCAGAAGCTGGTGCCCATGGTCAGAACGGCACCGGTCATGCGGGTCGAGAACTGCAGCGCCCGCGCGAACAGCGTCTCGCGACCGGCCGGCACGATGTGGGTCTGGATGATGCCGGTGCGCGGGCTCGCCTCCATCAGCGCCGCGAGCCGCACCAGCGTGTCGCCCTGCATGGTGCTGTCGGCGTCGAGGATGATCATGTGCGCGTAGTCGGGCCCGCGCGTCTGGATCCATTCGGCGATGTTGCCCGCCTTCTTGCCGGCGTTGTTTTCGCGCCGGCGGTAGAACAGACGATCGCTCGCCTGCAGCGTCTCGCGCATCTGCGACCAGGCGAGCCCTTCCTCGCGGGCGATCTCCGCATCGCGCGTGTCGCTCAGCACGAAGAAATGGAAGGACTCGAGCCGGCCGGTCGCCTCGAGCGATTTGTAGTTCGCCTCGAGGCGGGCAAAGACGTCGGCCGGATCCTCGTTATAGACCGGCACCAGAATGGCGGTCTGCTCGCGCAAGTCGGGGATCGGGCCATCGGCGGGGCCTGCGCGCCGCAGGCGCAGCGGATGTAGCCGCAGCAGGCCCAGCAGGAATCCGAAGAAGCCGCTCCAGAACGAAATGGCGATCCAGGCGAACATCACCACGAAGATCACGAAGAAGACGATCTCGGTGACCTTGAAGCCGTCACTGCCCAGCACGGTCCACATCAGCGCGCCTCCCAGCGCCGCGGTGCCAAGCACCAGCAGCGTGAGCAGCATTCGGCGCCATCCGGCCCTGCCGGCGTAGCGGTCGAGGGTCCAGGGCGAGGGCGTTTCTGCGCTCATGGCCGGAACACGTCGGAGAAGGTTTCGGTCAGGACCTTGTCGCGCAGTTTCAGCTGGGCCCGCATGTCGACCGGCTTCTTGCCGTCGGACTGGAAGTCGATGAACAGCCGCCAGCTCTTCTGCCACGGCAGGGCTTCGACATAGCTGCGCAGCAGCTTGCCGTTCGACAGCGTGACCTGCGCCTCGACCGGTTGTCCGGACTGCAGCGTGGTGAGCTCGCCGCCGGCGAACTCGACGACGATGCGGCGCGCCTTGTCATTGCCCGGAATCGCACTGGCACGGGTCGCGACCACGCGCGCCTGCGGCGACAGGGCCTCGTCGTCGAGCAGCGCGGACAGGCGGTAGCTGAACTCCATCCGGGTGCCCGGCGTGGCCGGCCAGCGCGGCACCCAGAAGGCGACGATGTTGTCGTTGGTCTCCGACTTGGACGGGATCTCGACCAGGCGGACCTCGCCGTCGCCCCAGTCGCCGCTCGGCTCGACCCACACGCTGGGCCGGGTCTCCATCCGCGCCGCGCTGTCCTGGTACTGTTCGAACGAGCGTTCGCGCTGCATCAGGCCGAAGCCGCGCGGGTTGGTGTCGCTGTAGGAGGACACCGAGAGCGCGGACGGATTGTTGAGCGGCCGCCAGATCCGCTCGTCATGGCCGGTTAGCATGAACAGGCCGTCGGCGTCGTGGATCTCGGGCCGGTAGTCGTCGCGCGCCGGCGAGGTCTTACCGGCGAAGTACATCGAGGTGAGCGGCGCGATCGCCAGCAACGATACGTCGTGGCGCAGGAACAGCACCGCCTTGGTCTCGACGACGGTGCGCGCGGCAGGCTTGATCACAAAGGAGAAGGCGCCGGACGCGCCCGGCGAATCGAGCAGCGCCCAGACCGTCAGCTCCGTCGCGTTGGGCGCGGGCTTGACCAGCCAGAACGAGCGAAAAGCCGGGAATTCCTCAGGTCGGTCGGTGGCGGTGTCGATGGCGAGGCCGCGCGCCGAGCTGCCGTAGTTCTGGCCGCGGCCGACCTGGCGGAAGTAGCTCGCGCCCAGGAAGGCGATCACCTCGTCGAACTTTTCCGGTGTGTTGAGCGGGAAGGTGACCTTGAAGCCAGCCAGGGCGAGGTCCTTGGGCGGCTCCTTGAGGCCGGTGTCGCTGAAGTCGAACTGGCCGTTGCCGATCACCACCGGCGTGACATTGCCGTTCTCGACGACGCCGATATTCACCGGCCGGTCGTAGATGAAGCCCGCAGGAAAGAACTCGACGCGGAACAGTCCGCTGTCGCGCCACAAAGCGGTCTCAGGTTTGCTCCGCAGCGCCCGATACTGGTCGTAGCCCAGCTTCTTCATGTCGCCGCCGATCGGCTGGACGTCCTTGTAGGGCTGACTGGCGAGCTTCTGCGCCTGCGCCTCGACTGCGGCGAAGTCGAACGCGCCCTGCGCCCACGCCGGCCCGGTCGCGAGGCTCAGGAGCAGAAGGAGAAGCGGCGCGAAGCGTGCGGCAGGGATCATGGATGCGGGCTCAACGACTGCCCCGGCTCGGAGTTGCAGAGGAACGGCACTCCTGCGGCAACGTTGCTTCCGGGCATGAGCAAGTCGCAGAGAAGTTTCGTCGAGACCGTGGCACGCGAAAAAGGACTGACCATCGTCGGCCCCGAGGCGCTGACCGTGCGCCGCCAGCGCTGCGGCGCGGGTTTCTGCTTTCGCCGCGCATCTGGGGCGTTGCTGCGCGCTTCGCACGAAATCGCACGGTTGAAGGCGCTCGCCGTGCCACCGGCCTATACCGACGTGCGCTACGCCGCGGATCCGTCGGCGCATTTGCAGGCCGTCGGCACCGACGCCGCTGGCCGGCTGCAGTACCGCTACCATGCGAAATGGACCGAGGTGCGCGAGGCCTTGAAGGCGCGGCGGCTGGCAGGGCTCGCCAAGGCGCTGCCCGACATCCAGCGCGCCGTGGCGAAGGCGCTGCAGGCCAAAGAGGTCGATGCTGCGTTCGCGGCGGCAGCCGTGGTTCATCTCGTCAGCAAGACGGCGATCCGCGCTGGCGGCGAGGCCTATGCACGCGAGCACGGCACGCGTGGCGCAACGACGTTGCTGAAGTCCAACGTGACCCTGACCGAAGGTCTCGTGACGTTGCAGTTCAAGGCCAAGGGCGGCAAACCGGTCGTGAAGGAAGTACGCGACATCCGTCTGCGCGCCGCGCTGCAGACGCTGATGACCTTGCCGGGCCGCCGGTTGTTCCAGCATCGCGATGCCGAAGGCGCGGTGCATCCGGTGCGGGCAGGCGACGTCAACGCTTATCTCTGCGACGTCGCGGGCCGGCGCCTTTCGCTGAAGGACTTTCGCACGCTGATCGCTTCGGCGGCCGTGCTCGAGGTGCTGGCGGCGACCGAGCCGGCCTCCAGCGAGCGTGCCCGTCGCGCGCAGCTGCGCAGTGCCGTGACCGCGGTCGCGGAGGAGCTCACCAACACGCCGACCGTCTGCCGCAAGAGCTACGTGCACGAGGCCGTGGTCACCGCCTTCGAACAGGGTGAACTCGCCCGCCTGCGCAAGCCCACGCGATCGCCGATCAAGAAGGCCGAGGTGCTGGCGCGCATCGTCGCGCGCCATGGTTCCTAGAGGGGGCTCCTAGCGGGGCGATGCCTGCTCGTCGAGCCAGCGTCGCGCGGTGTGCATCTCCCGGAAGATCTGCAGTGACCGGCTGGCGGTGGCGGACGAGGCGAAAATCTGGGCCTGCGCGTAGCTCTCATCGGAGCTGGCGACGATTGCCAGCGGCCCGAGCTGGCCGTGCTGGGCGTAGAGCATGACGCGCTGGCCGAGCCCTCGAATCATATCTTCGCTGAGCGCCATCGGCGTGGCGCCGATCTCGAAGATCTTGCGATAGGACATCGCGTCCTGGGCGGTCACGCCGGCGAAGTACTGCTCGATGTCCTCGACCTTCACGTCGTCCTTGGCGACGGCAACGACCAGGCGGGCGGGATGGGAGATCGTCCAGTTGACCGGCATTCTGCGATGACCGTTCCTGTCAGGCCTGCTGGCTGGGGCTGTGGCGCGGGTCGACACCGCAGCGCCGCGTCCCCAAGGGAGTGAGCCGGATGCGCCCTTCACGCTCTTCCACCAGCGCGAGCAGCTTCAGGCGTGCGACCGAGGTGGCGCGCAGGTGCTTGGGCTTGGAAATGCCGTTGGCGACACGGCGAAGCGCGGTTTGTTCATTGGGACTGAGCTGGGCAAGCAGGCCGCGTTCCATTGGCACCTCCGGCTCGGCTGGATATCAAAGACCTTCCATTCGGGGCTGGCAATGTCCGGAGTGTGAAATTCGTGTGGCCTGCGCTCCGGGCGTGTGCAGCAGAGAGAGCCTGTACATCCTCGCGGCGTCGCGCCAGCAGCCTCGATCCCGGTGCTGGAGCGCAAGCTCACCGACAACAGGATCACGCTGCCGCAACGTCCCTGAGCAGGCTGTGGTGATGCCTGTCTTGTAGGCACAGTTCGCTGCGGCTAGGGTTGCGATCGGGGTAACGGGTTACTGATCTTGCGAACGGTCATCGACGGGCCTGCGGCAACAGTCGCGGCGTTCCTGCTTCTCATTGTTTTGCTCGGCCTGGTGGCGTGGTTCAATCTCGGGCAGCGGCAGGGCGCCGACCTGGTCGGCCACGCGCTCCGGGTCGAGAACGGCCTCGCCCACATCATGCTGTCGGTCGAGGACGCGGAGACCGGGCAGCGCGGCTTCCTGCTAACCGGTGACGAAAGCTATCTCGCGCCCTTTCGGCAGGCCTCGTCCAAGATCGACTCGGAGCTGCAGCACCTGAACGGCCTGGTCTCCGACAGCTCGGCGCAGCTGCAGCGGCTGGCGAAGGTGAAGACCCTCACGACCGAGAAATTCGCCGAGCTCGACCACACGATCGCGCTTTACCGCAACGGCAACACCGAGGGTGCCCGCCAGCTCGTCGTGGGCGGCGCCGGCAAGGTCCTCATGGAGTCGCTGCGTGCCGAGATCGCCGGCATGAACCGGGCGGAGGAGGGGCTCCTGCAGGTCCGCGAGAAGTCGCTCGACCGCGTGGGTCATGCGCTATGGGTGGCACTCGTGGTCGGCGCCGGCCTCGCCTTCGCGCTCGCCGTCTGGGTGGCGCGGCGGCAGCGCCGGCAAATCGCCGTCGTCGTGGCTTCGGAGCATAACCTGCGCGACGCCAACCGGCGCCTGAGGGACGCGGCCGCGCAACAGCAGCGGATCGAGGAGCAGCTGCGCCAGAGCCAGAAGATGGAGGCGGTCGGCCAGCTCGCTGGCGGGCTGGCACACGACTTCAACAATATGCTCGCTGTCATCCTCGGCTCGCTCGATATCGCGCGACGCCGGCTGGGCGACAGGGCTGGCGAGGCGGCGCGGTTCCTCGACGCCGCGCGCGACGGCGCAACCCGGGCCGCGACGCTGATCGAGCGGCTGCTCGCCTTCTCGCGCCGCCAGCCGCTCGATCCGCGGGTGATCGACCTCAACAAGCTGGTGGCCGGCATGTCGGAGCTGCTGCGGCGTACGCTGGGCGAGACGCTGCAGCTCGAGACGGTGCTGGCGGGCGGGCTGTGGCGCGCCTCGGTCGACGCCACCCAGCTCGAGAACGCGCTCCTCAACCTCGCGATCAACGCGCGCGACGCGATGCCCAACGGCGGCCATCTCACCATCGAGACGGCCAACGCCCATCTCGACGACGAGTACGCCGCCAATCATGTCGAGGTCGTGCCCGGGCAGTACGTGATGCTGGCGGTGAGCGACAGCGGTGTCGGCATGTCGAAGGACACTGTCGGCCGCGCTTTCGATCCCTTCTTCACCACCAAGTCCACCGGCAAGGGAACCGGCCTCGGCCTGTCGCAGGTCCACGGCTTCGTGAAGCAGTCGGGCGGCCACATCAAGATCTACTCGGAGGTCGGGCAGGGGACCACGGTCAAGCTCTACCTGCCGCGCTCGACGGCTACGTCCGACGCGGAAATGGCGAACCGTCCGGGCAGCCTGATGCAGCAGCGCGTGTGCACCGTGCTGGTCGTCGAGGACGAGGAGCAGGTGCGCCGCGTCATCGTCGACATGCTGCGCCAGCTTGGCCACACCGTCCTCTCTGCCGAGGGCGGGCCGGCGGCGCTCAAGGTGCTGGGCGACCATCCGGACGTCGATCTGCTGCTCACCGACGTCGTGATGCCCGACATGAACGGCCGAGAGCTGGCGGAAGAGGCGGGCCGGCGGCGGCCTGGTCTCAAGCTGCTGTTCATGACCGGCTACACGCGCAACGCCATCGTCCATGCCGGGGTGCTCGATCCCGACGTGCAGATGCTTGCCAAGCCGTTCACCCTCGAGCAGCTCGCCGCGAAGCTGACGGTCGTGCTGGCGAAGTAGCGAGGCGCGCCGAACAGACGGCGAGGATCTGACGGACCTCTTGGCGCGTGTCGGGCCAGGCGAGCAGGCCGAGCAGACCGACTGCCAGCGCCGTCGCGGCGACCGTCGCCATCGCGGCGGGTGTGCGATCGGGCAACAAGAGCACGCGCAAGGCGCCGACGATCAGGGCGATGGCGATCGCGATCGAGGCGGGCGGGGCGACCGCGCGCCAGACCATGCCAACGCCGACCGGCCCGCGCCGCGCCGACAGCCAGAAGGCGAGCGGCATGCGGAGCAGCAGGCCGACGATCGCGATCGAGGCGGCGACGCCGATCACGCCCCACGGCAGGCCGACCAGGATCGCGACGACCGCGACCGCGGCGTCGAGCAGCGTCGCCTGCAGCATGTCGGCGGTGCGGGCCTGGGTGAGGTAGAGCAGGCCGCACGCCATCAGCACCGGCAGGAAGGTCGCCGAGACGCTGAACAGGGCGACCAGCGGGATCGCCTGGTGCCAGGACGGCCCGAACAGGATGTCGACCACCCAGTCGGCGGTGACGGCGGCGAGCGCGAAGACAGGCATGGTGAGCAGGCCGAGCTTCTGCATCACCTGGCTGAACATTGAGCGATAGCGCGCCGGGTCGTCGGTCACGCGGCTCAAGGCCGGCATGGCGGCGGCATAGATCGGCGCGTTGATGGTGTTGATCGGCACTAGCAGGAGTCGCGTCGTGCGCTCGTAGAGGCCGAGCACCGCGGGGCCCCACAGCCAGCCGATCAGGATCTGGTCGACGCTGCGCGCGAAGGCGCCGGCGAGCTGGCTGACGGTGACGCCGGCGCCGAAGCCCAGCAGCGAGCGCACGCCGGCCGCGCGCTGCGGCAGCGACGGCCGCCAGCGGCAGAAGGCCCAGCTCGCCAGCAGCATCAGGAGCGGCGGGATCAGGCGCTGCACCACCAGCGCCCAGTAGCCGGCGCCGGTCGCGGCGAGCGCGATCGACGCGGCGAAGCTCGCGAGGTCGGCGGTGGTCTCCATGCCGGCGATGGCGACGAAGCGCATCTGGCGCCGCAGCAGCGCCCAGTGCTGCACGGTGAGCCCGCTGGCGAGGAAGCCGATCGACAGCCAGCGCGCGATGCTCTCGAGCTCGGGCTGGCCGTAGAAGTGCGCGATCAGCGGCGCGGCGAGGAACAGCAGCGCGGCGAGGACCGCGCCGACCCCGGCGTTGATCCAGAACAGCGCCGAGACCTGGCCATGCGTGATATCGCTCTTCTGGATGGTGGCGCTCGAGAGACCGAACTCCTTGATCAGGTCGAGCACGAGCCCGATCGCCGCCACCATCGCCAGCAGGCCGAAGGCCGACGGCGGCAGCAGGCGGGCGAGCACGACCAGCGTGCCCATCTGCCCCAGCACGCGGACGGCCTGCGCGCCCAGCAGCACGACGCCGCCGCGACGCGAGCGGCGCCCGAGATCCTGGGTCAGGTGATCGGTGGCGAGTTCCTGGTCAGGCGACAAGTCGCCTTCAGGCGACGGCGCGCTGGGTGCCGACATTGTCCAGGTACCAACGATAGGTCTCGGCGAGCCCATCCTTCAGGGAAGTCTTCGCGCGCCACCCAAGCGATTCGGCGTACGACGTGTCGACCGTCTTGCGCGGCGTGCCGTCGGGCTTCGAGGTGTCGAAGCGCAGGCTGCCCTTGAAGCCGACCACGTCGCAAACCAGCTGCACCAGCTCCTTGATCGGTACGTCGCCGCCCGGACCGAGATTGACGATCTTCTCGTCCGAGTAGTTCTGCATGAAATAGACCATGCCGTCGGCGGCATCGTCGACATACAGGAACTCGCGGCGCACC
>DASXQC010000109.1:0-22302 GCA_036493235.1 Reyranella sp. | reverse complement strand
GATGTGGGTGGCGCGTCGGTCGTGGAGTGCACGCTGATCGTGTCCTTGATCGCAGTTGCCGCGATCGCCTCGATGCGTAGCGTCGGCGCGAAGGTCAGCATCGTCCTGGGCCTGACCTGAGGCCCAGCCTGAGGAGCGAGTAGAGAGGAAGAGAGAGCAGGGGCGGCCCAGAAATGGGCCGCCCTTTGCTTTTTGCCCCTATTAGAAGTGTAACAGCGGGGAAATAGCCTTTAAAATGAATGAATTAGAGCCTTGATTTGAAGTTGTATCAGAGATAATGTCTGTAACGTTCATATCCTTTGTCATAAGCCTTATTGCTAGTTCGTTCATTCGTTAAGCCTGTTTCATAGGAAAATCGTTCAAGTTTCCTGAACGGCAGCAATCTGGCGCATCGGAAGAGTCTTGGTGGCGTCGCCCGTCGGGGCGGCGCGAGTCGGGTAGGTTCGGATGCCGCTGCTTGCGCTTCTTCATGTCGCCTGCCTTGCGCTGATGGCTGCCCTGCTGATCGGGGCAGGCGCGCAGGACCTGCGCAGCATGCAAATCGCCAACGGCTTCTCGCTCGCCATCGCCGGCCTGTTTGTCGTCTGGGCCGCGGCTGGTTTTGTCGGTGGCCAGATATCGCTCGAAGACCTTGCCCTGGCGCTCGGCTGCGGCGTGGCCGTGTTTGGCGTTGGTACCGTGGCCTTCGCGTTCGGCGCGCTGGGCGGCGGCGACGTCAAGCTGTTGGCCGCGGTCAGCCTGTTCGCCGGCCCGCAGCGACTGCCCGACTTCCTGATCATCACCGCGGTCGCGGGCGGCCTGCTCGGCCTTGCCATCCTGGCTGGCGCGCCGATCGGCCGCCCGGCGATGGCCGGTGCCGGAACGCTTCGGACGCGGCTGCGCGCCGGCCTGCCGTACGGTCCGGCGATCGCCGCCGGCGGCCTGTGGGTCGCGGCATCGCTCGGACTGAATTGAGGAGAGGGGCCTCATGACCAGCAAGCGCATGGTTTTCCTGCTGCTCGCCGTGATCGTGGCGGGTGCCACGGCGTTCATGGCGCGGGCCTGGCTGCAGAGTGAGCGTGCGGCGCTGATCGCCCAGGTCGGTGCGCCAAAGGAGGCGCCGGTGGCGCCGACCCTGCAGGTGCTGGTCGCACGCAACCCGGTCCACACCGGCCAGATCGTCAAGCCCGACGACCTGCGCTGGCAGTCGTGGCCCGAAGGCAGCATGGCGCCGACTTACATCGTCGAGGGCAAGCGGCCGATGTCCGACTTCGTCGGCGCGGTGGCGCGCGGCCCGATCGCCGCCGGCGAGCCGATCACCGACGGCAAGCTGGTGCTGACCGGCACGCGCGGCTTCATGGCGGCGGTGCTTCAGCCCGGCACGCGCGCCGTCAGCGTTCCGATCACGGCGACCACGGCGGTGTCGGGCTTCATCTACGCCGGCGACCGGGTCGACGTGCTGCTGACCCACGTGCTGAACAGCGACAAGAGCGTGCAGCACACCGCGACCGAGACGGTCCTGCGCAACGCTCGCGTGATTGCGATGGACCAGCGCCTGGACTTCTCACCGGGCGACAAGCCCGACGTGGCCAAGACGGCGACGCTCGAGCTTACGCCCAAGCAGAGCGAGATCATTACCCTCGCCGTGAAGATGGGCGACCTGTCGCTGGCGCTGCGCAGCCTGCAGGACCCCGACCAGAAGCCCGACGAGGCGTCCGAGAATGCAGCGGCCGAGCCCGGCGACAGCTTCACCGACGACGCGCAGGTGAGCCACCTGATCCGGCCGATGACGGGCAACGCGGCGTCGCAGGAGCCAGCCAAGCCGCAGATCTTCGTGCTGCGTGGCGCCTCCCGCACCAAGCAGGATCTCGAGGGGTCGACGATCCCTGAGCCTGGCCAGAAAGACCAGAAAGACGAAAAGCCGACCAACGCCACCCCCTTCACCCGAACAATAACAAGCGAGCCACAATGAAATCGCTCCCCCTCGAGGCCTTGCGCTCGCCGCCCTGGCGTCGCGCCGGTGCCGTGCTGGCGCTGGCGGCGTCGCTCGGCTTTGCCTTTCAGTCGACACTGGTGATGGCGCAGGCGACCGTCGAAGCCGATGTCCCGGCGCCGGTTCCGGCCAAGCCCAAACCCAAGGTCGCCAAGAAGCCAGCGCACAAGGTAATGCCGTCGGACAACGTTGCCGACGAACTCAACCGCCGCGAGGCTGAACGCGTGGCGAAGATCCTGCAGCAAGGCGCCCAGCCGGCGGCACCGCAGCTTGCCGTGGCGACAACCCCGGCTGCTGCGACGGCGGCGGTCGTGCAGACTGCCGGCAAGCCAGTGCCGGTCGCCGTCACGATGCCGACCGCCCCGGTCGTGCAGGCCGCGCTGACGCCGACTGTCGGCGCGGCGCCGGTCGCACCGCAGCCGGTCTCGCCGATGCCGATCGCCACGCCGGATTCCGCGCCACTACCGCGTCAGGCCCAGGCGCGCCCGCCGACACCGACGCCGGTTCAGCCGCCGTCCGCCGCGGCGCCCGCAGCCCCGACCGTGACCTCCGGCGGCGCGCCGGGGCGGGCGTTCGGCCAGAGCCAAGTCGTGCCGCCGCAGCAGCCGACGCTCACGCTCGAGGTGCAGAAGGGCACGGCGATCAAGCTGCCGGGCGCCGCTTCGACGGTGTTCGTCGCCGCGCCCGACATCGCCGACGTGCAGGTGAAGTCGCCGACCATGATCTACGTCTTCGCCAAGAAGCCGGGCGACACCGTGCTCTACGCCGTCGACGATCAGGACCGCGTGTTGCTGAACACGATCGTCAGCGTGACGTCGCCGCTCAGCCGCATAAAGGCGCAGCTCGATGCGCTGCACCCCGGCAACGGCATTCTATTCGACAACCAGGCGGAATCGATCGTGCTGAGCGGCGTCGCGCGATCCGCTGTCATCGCCGAGGATGCGCGACGGTTGGCGGCGCAGCAGACCGGTAGCCCCGCCAAGGTGATCAACAACATCCTGGTCGAAGCTCCCAACCAGGTGCAGCTGAAGGTCAAGATCGCCGAGGTCCATCGCGAGGCGCTGAAGCGCGTCGGCGTCAACTGGCAGAACATCGCCGGCGGCAGTGTCGGCGTGGCGCCCCTGATCGGCGCGGTGAGCGGCGGCTTCGGCATCTCCACCTCGCAATTGATCGGCGGCACGCCGTCGGCTGTTGCGCGCATTACCGGCGGCAACTTCGACGCCTTGATCGATTTCCTGGCCACGCAGGACCAGGCCACCATCCTGGCCGAGCCCAATCTCGTCGCCATGTCGGGCGAAACCGCAAGCTTCCTCGCCGGCGGCGAAATCCCGGTGATCACGCCGCAGGGAGGCGCCACCAGCAACACCATCCTCGTCACCTACAAGCAGGTGGGCATCAGCCTGGCCTTTACGCCGACCATCGTCGGCGACCGCATCAACCTCAAGGTCGCGCCGGAGGTCAGCCAGGTCTCCTCGGCCAACTCGATCCAGGTGCCGCTGACAGCGACATCGACGGTGACGATCCCGGGCACGCAGACGCGGCGCGCCCAGACGACCATCGAGCTCGGCAGCGGCCAGAGCTTCGCCATTGCGGGCCTGCTGCAGCGGACGTCGGAGCAGGACATCAAGAAGATGCCCTGGCTGGGCGACGTCCCGGTGCTCGGCACGCTCTTCAAGTCGGACGCCTATCAGCGCACCGAGACCGAGCTGGTGATCATCGTCACGCCCTACTTCGTCGAGCCGACCAGCGGCAAGCTGCGGACGCCGATGGACCGCCGTGTTCCGCCGACCGATGCCGACCGGCTTGTGATGCAGCGCTTCAACCATCCCACGCCGCCACAGCGGCTGTCGGTAGGCCGCGAGCAGTTCGCCGGACCCGCGGCCGGCTTCACGCTCGAATAGGACAACAACAATGAAATCGATCCCCCTCTTCGTGCTTGCGGCGATGGCCCTGGCGGGTTGTGCCGATCCGGTCGCCCAGCAGGCGGTCGCCGATGCGCGCTACACGCCGGAGCGCGCCGATTCGCTGATGGCGTTCGACTTTGCGCCGGGCAGCGCGCGGCTCGATCCGTCGCAGGAAGGCCAGGTGCGTGTCCTGGTCGGCGACCGCCACGGCCAGCGCGACGAGTTCGTGGTCGTGACCGACGGCGCCGGCGGACCGATCCAGCAGAGCCGGGCCGCGCATGTCGCGAGCCGGCTGTCGCAGGCCGGCGCACGCTGGGTGACCGCCTCGGTCGAGCCGTCGATGACGCGTGGTCCCGACCAGGTCGTCGTGGTGCGCTCGGAGTACCGCATCGGCATGCGCAACTGCCCGAGCTACACGCCGGCGGGCATGTGGAATCCCAATGAGTCGGACATGGCCGGCTTCGGCTGCGCCGACGCCTACAACATGGGCCAGATGATGGCCCGACCCCGCGACGCTGCTGTCGGCCGTTCGCCCGGCCCTGCCGACGGCCAGGTCAACGCGGATGCCGTGCAACGGTACCGCGAGGGCCGTGTGAAGGGAGCTGCCGGAGGCAGCTCTGGCGGCACCGGCGGGACCGGTGGCGCCGGCGGCGGCGGCGGAGCAGGCGCCCCATCGACCCCCGGAACCTGAGGGAGAACCATGGCCGCAACAGCTGTCGCTCAGCCTGACCTCGAGGAGGCCCGATCCATCTCCGCGATGGCCTTCGTCACCGATTCGGTGGCGCAGGCCCGGATTTCCGGCGACCTGTTCGGGCTGACGCTCGGCAAGGCCAACATCCGCGAGGGCTCGATCGATACGGCGCTGGGGCTCAGCGAATGGCCGCGCGATCTCGACCTGCTGATCGTCGACCTTGCGACGTCGCATGACCCGGTGGCCGATGCGGCGGCGCTGAAGACGGCACTGCCCAGCAGCTGCATGGTGATCGGCGTCGGCCGCATCAACGACGTGGCGCTCTACCGCGACCTGATGGCGGTCGGCTTCAACGACTACCTCTCGCTGCCGCTGGCGGAGGGCGTGATGGGCCGTGCGGTCGATCGCGCGCTGGAGCTGCGCGAGCGCGGCGCCGGTGCGATGGCCAACGCTGCCAAGAACGTCGCCAAGCCGCGCACCTTATGCGTGTTCGGCGCGCGCGGCGGGGTGGGCGCGACGACGCTCGCGGTCAGCCTGGCGAGCATGCTCGGCACACGGCTGCAGGAAGAGGTGCTGCTGATCGACTTCGACCTGCACTACGGCTCGATGATGCTGGCGCTCGACCTCGAGGCGATCGACGCGCTGCGCGAGGCGCTCGATCAGCCCGACCGTATCGACGCGCTGTTCATCCAGCAGGCGGCACAGAAGAAGAGCGACTTCTTGTATGCAATCGGCGCCGAGGAACCGCCGGGCGGCGGCTTCCAGGCCCGTCCGCATGCGGCCTCCGACTTCCTGCGCTCCGTCCATCGCCGCTTCCGCTGGATCGTGGCCGACGTGCCGCGCGGCGACCCGGTGATCCAGCGTCAGGTGATGGAGGCCTCCACAGATGTGGTGCTGATCACCGACCTGTCGCTGCCCGGCGTGCGCGATGCCATGCGGCTGCAGCAGCTGGCACACGACGTGGCGCCCAGCGCGCGGCTGCATCTCGTGACCGGCGGCGTGCTCGATCCGCGCCGCTCAGCGGTCAAGGTCGCTGACCTCGAGCGCACCATGAAGCGCAAGGTTGACTGCCAGCTTCCGGCGGACGTGCCGTCGGCGCTGGCTGCGGTGAATTTCGGCAAGCCATTGCCGGAGGCCGCGCCAAACAGCCCGATCGTCAAGGCGCTGCGCCCACTGGTCGCCGACCTAGAGCAGTCGGACGAGGAGGGGGCGTCGACGGCGAAGGGCGCTGTGCGCTCCTTCATGCGCTTCGCCAAGGGCCTGCAGCTCAAGAGGAAGTAAGAAGTGGTATTCGGCCTGCTCAATAAGAGCCCCGAGAGCAGCGAGCCGGCGTCGCCGGTCGGCCCGCTCGACCGTCTCGGCCGCCGCAGCGCTGCGGATGGACGCGCCGACGCCACCCCGGCCGACCGCGATGCCAAGCGTGCCGCCGCCGCCGCCAGCCTCTCTGCGTCGGTCGCCCCCCGCCTTCGCGAGCTGATCGCGGGCGGCGCGCCCGCCGGCGAGATCGCCCGCCAGGCCGGCCAGCAGGCGCAAATCCATTTCCGCCAGAACGGCGTGATCCTGTCGCCGCTCGAGCTGCGCGGCTACGTCGCCGAGGTGCTGCGCCCGCTGCTGCCGGCCCAGACCTTCAACGCGCCGAAACCCGAGTCCACGCCCGAGCCCGCGCCGTTCGAGAATGCGCCGCTGGCGCCTGCCGTCGCTGCCTCCGCCGAGGCGTCGCCGGCCACCATCACATCGGCTCAGCCAGCAGCGGTCCTGCCCGTGCCGACTCCCGATCTCAAGCAGGCGGCGATCAAGCCGATGCCGTGGGAAGCCGACGCGGCGCCGCGCCAGGATGGGGCCGAGAAGAACGGCCGGGTGTCGCGCAACAAGGTCGACCAGGCGCGCCGCATCCTGCAGCCGCTGGTCATGGGCCGCATCGACCTCGCTGCGGCGGTCAGCCTGCCGCGCAAGGAACTGGTCCGTCAGCTCGAGGGACTCGTCGCCGAGTTGCTGGCCGAGCAGCGCATCCAGCTCAACCGGCCGGAGCAGGACGACCTCGTCTACCAGATCGTCAACGACATGATGGGGCTGGGCCCGCTCGAGCCGCTGCTCGAGGACGAGGGCATCACCGACATCATGATCAACGGACCCAAGCAGATCTACATCGAGAAGCGCGGCAAGCTCGAGCTGACCTCGGTGACGTTCGAGGACGGCGCCCATCTCCTCAACATCTGCAACCGCATCGTCAGCCGGATCGGCCGACGCGTCGACGAGGCGAGCCCGATCTGCGACGCCCGCTTGCTCGACGGTAGCCGCGTCAACATCATCATCCCGCCGCTCGCCATCGACGGCGCGTCGGTGTCGATCCGAAAGTTCGGCAAGCGCCAGATCGGCTTCGACCAGATGACGCAGCAGGGCAACATCTCGCCGGCCATGGCGACGGTGCTGCGCATCGCCGCGCGCTGCCGGCTCAATGTCATCATCTCGGGCGGCACGGGCTCGGGCAAGACGACCATGCTGAACGCGCTCTCGGGCATGATCGAGAACGGCGAGCGCGTGGTCACTATCGAGGACGCCGCCGAGCTGCGCCTGCAGCAGCCGCACGTGGTGCGCCTCGAGACGCGGCCGGCCAACCTCGAGGGCAACGGCGAGGTCAGCATGCGGGACCTCGTGAAGAACGCCCTGCGTATGCGCCCCGACCGCATCATCCTGGGCGAGGTGCGCGGTCCTGAGGCGATCGACCTGCTGCAGGCGATGAACACCGGCCACGACGGCTCGATGGGCACCCTGCACGCCAACCGGCCCCGCGAGGCGCTGACCCGTCTGGAGAACATGGTGACCATGGGCGTCGCCAGCCTGCCGCCCAAGGCGATCCGCAGCCAGATCGCGGGCTCGCTGCAGCTGATCGTGCAGATCAGCCGTATGCGCGACGGTGTGCGCCGCGTCACGCACATCACCGAAGTGATGGGCATGGAGGGCGAAGTGGTCATCACCCAGGATCTCTTCACCTACGAATTCAAGGGCGAGGCGGCCGACGGCAGGCTCGCCGGCGCGTTCAAGAGCTCCGGCCTGCGTCCGCACTTCCTGCCGCGCGCGGCCTACTACGGTCTCGACCGGGTGCTGATGGAGGCGATGGGATGATGTCCTGGCTGGGCCATTCGCTGACGCTCGACCAGGCCGCGATCCTGATCGCGGTGGGCGTGACCGCGACCTTCGTTGCACTCCACGCGGTTTTCAGCGGCTTCTTCGCCGAGCGCCGGCTCAACGATCGGCTCGAGAACCTCGAGGGGCGCACCCGCACCGGCGGGCGCACGCTGCAGATGGCGACACTGCGGCGCGCCGAGCAGCAGAGCCGCCTGCCCACCCTCGACAAGCTGCTGTGGCAGTGGTTCCCCAACGCGAGCAAGATCCGCAAGAAGCTGCAGACCAGCGGCATGAACATCACGCTGGGTGACTTCGCCTTTGCCGCGATCGCGCTCTCGGTCGGCGTGGCCTTCGCGTGCTACCTGTTCCTCGACCTGCCGCCGGGCATGGTCCTGGTCGGCGCGCTGGTGGTGGGTGTCGGCATCCCCAATCTCGTTGTCGGCCTCAAGGCCAAGAAGCGCGGCCGGCAATTCAATCTCCTGTTCCCCGAGGCGGTCGACCTGATCGTGCGTGCGCTGCGCGCCGGCCTGCCGGTGCAGGAGGCGATCGGCAACGTGTCGCGCGACATCAAGGAGCCGGTCGGCGGCGTGTTCGCGCGTGCGCAGCAGGAAATCCAGCTCGGCGTGCCGATCGAGCAGGCGCTGTGGCGCGTGGCGCGCACGGTGCAGACCGACGAGTTCAACTTCCTGATCGTGGCGCTGTCGATCCAGCGCGAGACCGGTGGCAACCTGGCCGAGACGCTGGCCAATCTCAGCGCGCTGCTGCGCTCGCGCCAGCAGCTCCGCCTCAAGATCCGTGCCTTCACGTCGGAGGCACGCGCGACGATGCTGATCATGGCCGGCCTGCCGTTCCTGGTCGGCGGCGCGCTGTTCCTGATCTCGCCGAATTACATCGGCCCGCTGTTCACCACGCCGACCGGCCAGATGGTCGCGGCGGGGGCGGCCTGCAGCATGGGCCTCGGCATCTTCATCATGAGCCGGATCGCGACGATCAAAGTTTAACTGGCAGAGTGTAGGTCTGACGGCATGGAATTCGATCTGATCGCCTCGGAGAAGAACTTCACGGTCCTGATCGCCGTGGCGGCGTTCGTGGTCTTCTGGGCGATCTGGACGGCGGTGACCTGGAAGCCACCGATCGAGGGCAGGCTGAAGGCGCTGCAGACGCGCCGCATGAAGACCCGCAACGAGCAGAACGCGGTCACCGCCAAGGGGTCGACCAAGGCGACGTCGATCGGTTTCATGCGCACCGTCGCCGATCGGTTGAACCTGCTGCGCGGCTCGGCGGCCGATCAGACGACTCGCAAGCTCAGGCTCGCCGGCTTCCTGTCGCGCGATGCCACCGTCGTCTTCATGTTCGTGAAGCTCGCCATGCCGCTCGCGATGGGCTTCCTGATGATCGTGCTGACCACGGTCACAGGCATCATCCAGGTGTCGGACAACCTGGTCATGCCGGTCTGCATCGGCGCAGTGCTGGCCGGCTTCGTGCTACCGGAAGCCTACGTCAAGAACGTCGCCCAGAAGCGCCGCGAGACGCTCAACTACCTGCTGCCGGAGGGGCTCGACCTGCTGACGATCTGCGTCGAGGCGGGCCTCAGCATCGACGCCGCCTTCCGCCGGGTCAGCCGCGAGATGCAGACCACCATGCCCGAGCTCGCTTCCGAGTTCGAGATGACTGCGGTCGAGCTCACCTATCTGCCGGACCGCCAGCAGGCGTTGGAGAACATGACCGAACGGTCCGATTCACCGGCCATAGCAGCCCTCGTGAATGCGCTGCGTCAGACCGAGAAGTACGGCACGCCGCTCGCCGCTTCGCTGCGCATCCTGAGCCAGGAATTTCGCCAGACCCGATCGTCCAAGGCGGAGGAGAAAGGTGCGCGCATGCCAGCCCTCATGACCGTGCCGCTGATGGTCTTCATCCTGCCGACACTCATCACGGTTCTGATCGCCCCGGCGATCATGTCTGCATTCGCGCTGTGACCCGGTCAGCATGCATTTATGGGACTTGAAGAGTTGCCAATCTTTCTATAAGGTTACATAGTATTTTTAAGATTTATATTGAAGTAATTTGGCGCCGCCAAGGGCACTCATTTAGAGGCCGGATGTTACGAATATTTCCTCGCAGCCATTTTGCTGCACGAGTCAGAGGACTTTGCGCGCTCCCGCGAGTGATGCGCGACACTTGCGGCGTGACGGCCATTGAGTTTGCGATCATCGCGCCGGTCCTCCTGACGCTCATAATGGGTATCTTCAAGTTCGGCGTCGCCATGAGCCAGTACTTGGCGCTGACCAATGGGGCGGGACAGGGAGCGCTGACCTTCGGCCTCAGTCGCGGCACGGCGACGCCCTACACCTCGGCCAGGGCGGCGGTTACGACCGGGGCCACAAGCCTCACTGCCGCCAGCATCACGGTCACCTTGAGCGTCAATGGTACCACGTGCTCGAGCGACGCCGACTGCTCGGCCGCGCTGGCCGCAGGCGCGACGGCACTCGTTACGGTGACCTATCCCTGCGATCTCACTGTGATGGGCATCAACTACATGTCTGGCGGTTGCACCTTGTCCGCCCATGCGGCGCAAATCGTTCAATAGGGGGCAGTCCATGAAGCTTTCGATATCTGCCGTGACCCGGTTCTTCCGCGGACTCCTGAGTGACGAGCGGAAGGGGTCCACGCTCGTGATAGCGGCGACCATAGTGCCTGTGGGCTTGGGCATTGCCGGTATGTCAATCGATGTGGGGCGGGCGTACGCCGGCAAGCGCGCCTTGCAGTCGAGCACCCAAGCTGCGGCCATGGCCGGGGCTTATGCGCTGCAGTCGGCAAATGCCACGCTCGGCACCGTGAGCAGCGCGATCACAAGCTGGAACAGCGCGAACCCGCTATCTTACGTCACCATCACCAACACGTCGCCGACGCTCGTCTGCGTCACCTCGACGTCGAACCTGCCGAGTTGCAACGGGTCAACCCCCAATGCGGTTTCGGTCAGCCAGACCGCAACGGTTCCGACGACTTTTGCCAAGGTGCTGGGCTTCAGCTCCTTCACGTTGGGTTCCTCGGCAACGGCAGCCACGAGTGGCGGCAATGCGAAGTCGCTGAACGTCATGTTCGTGCTCGATACCACGCAGTCCATGAATAGCGCCGACTCGGGATGCACCGTGCCCGGCATCAGCAAGCCCAGCCGCTTCCAGTGCGCCGAGTACTCGATTCAAAGCATCCTGACGACGATGCCGTCATCGCTCGACAAGGTTGGTCTGATGATCTTCCCCGGGATGGGATCGCAATACAGTCCGGGCTCGCGCTGTGGCACCCAGCCGGCATCGGTTCCGTACCTGTCGACCAACATCAAGTACCAGATCGGCACATCGCTTGATTCGACCTACAACAACGGTTCAGGGGCGCTCAACACTTCGTCGCCCATGATCCAGGCAATCGGCAGCGGTACCGCGCTGACGGGGTGCGTTACCGTCAAGGGCGGTGAAGGCAGCTATGCGGCCGAGGTGATCACCAAGGCACAGGCGGCTCTGCCGGCCGTAACTCCCGGTACGCAGAACGTCATCATTTTTCTGAGCGATGGCGACTACGGCGCGTCGTCGTCCCAACTCAGCAATCAGTCGTCCAAGGTCGCCAAGCAATGTGATCAAGCCATTGCTTCGGCCGCTGCAGCGACGTCAGCCGGCACCGTCATCTACTCGGTCGCCTACGGCGCATCCTCCAGCGGCTGTTCGTCGGGCGACACTCACAATCCGTGCACCACCATGCAGGCAATTGCTTCCGACTCGAGCAAGTTCTACTCGACCGACACGAGTTGCAAGATATCGGGCTCGCCAAACGTCGTGTCGCAGCTGCCGACGGTCTTCAAGGCAATCGGGACCTCCCTGACCAAGCCACGACTGGTCCTACAGTAGCGCTGAGATCCCTGCGAGGGCTTCGCCGGCCTTTGATCCCGCGAGGCCGGCGTGGCTGCGTCAGGCGGCCTGATCTGGCTGAGACTTTCCCATCAACTGCTACAGTTATCCGCAAGACCTAGCAGTTTGGTTTGCCGCCAGCCCCAAGATTTTGATATTATTGGCAAAATGGCCAAGGGCGGAGCAACTCACCTGCAGCTGGTTCGCATCGTCGTTGCGGGTCTGGTGCTCTTATTGTCGGCTTGCGATCCGCCGGGCATCACCCATGGCGATGACTACCAGGCGGCCGTGCGCGAGGCCGAGGCGGCGCGGGTGGCCGGCAACGTCGACACCGCGATCCCGCTCTATGACCGCGCCCTGCAGGCCAATCCACAGGGCAGCGAGGCCAAGCTCGGGCTGGGCAAGGCCCTGCTCACGATCGGCGCGGCGGAAGAGGCAGCGGCCCAGTTCCGCGACGTGCTCGCCGTGCAGGGCAACAACAGCACAGCGCGGCGGGGCCTTGCGTCGGCCCTGATCGCGATGGGCCAGCCGACGCTGGCTGAGCAGCAGATCGACGAGGCTCTTCGCGCCAATGCCAACGATTACCATGCCCTCAATCTGCTGGGGGTGGTGCTCGACATGCAGGGACGCCATGCCGAGGCGCAGGCCAACTATCACCGCGGCCTCGAGCTCGCGCCCGACGATCCGGGACTGCGCAGCAACTACGGCCTTTCGCTCGCCATCACCGGCCAGCCGCAGGAGGCAATCGCCATGCTCGTGCCGCTGGCGAGCAGCCGCAACGCGACGCCGCGCATCCGCCAGAACCTCGCCTTTGCCTATGCCATGGCCGGCGATCTCAGCAATTCTTTACAGCTTTGCCGGCGCGACATGGACGAGGCCTTCGCCCAGCGACAGCTCGGCTACTTCGCGCAGCTGCGTTCGCTGCCGCCCGAGTTGCGCAGCGCCGAGTTCCGGCGCAACCCGATGTTCGTGCCGCAGAACGCCAACCGCGCCCCGGCATCGGCCGGCCTCTAACCCTAGGCGACCGAAGAGTAGCCGCCGTCGACGGCGATGGCGGCGCCGGTGACGAAATCCGACGCCGGCGCGGCGAGGAACACCGCGATGCCGGCGAAGTCGTCGGGCATGCCCCAGCGTGCGGCCGGCGTGCGCTTCAACACCGAATCGTGCAGGCCCTGCACCTGCTCGCGCGCGCGGCGGGTGAGGGCGGTATCGATCCAGCCCGGCAGGATGGCGTTGACCTGGATGTTGTCCTTGGCCCACGCGGTCGCCATCGACTTGCTCATCTGCACCATGCCGCCCTTGCTCGCCGCATAGGCGGTCGCGAAGGGCGCACCGAAGATCGACATCATCGAGCCGATGTTGATGATTTTGCCGCCGCGCTGCTTCAGCGCCGGATAGGCGGCGTGGCTGCACAGGAAGGCGCTGGTGAGATTGCTGTCGAGCACCGTGTGCCATTCGGCGAGCGTGTAGTGCTCGGGCTGCTTGCGGATGCTCATGCCGGCATTGTTGACCAGGATGTCGAGCCGGCCATGCGCTTTCACGGTCTGGTCGATCAGCGCGCGGCACGACTCCTCCTTCAGGACGTCGACCGGGATGGCGCTCGCTTCGGCACCCGAGTCCTTGAGCTCTTTCACCGCGGCGCTGTTCTTCGCGGCGTCGCGCCCGGCGACCACGATCGTGGCGCCTGCGGCTGCCATGCCCTTGGCCATGCCGAGGCCGATGCCGCCATTGCCGCCGGTGATCACGGCGACCCGGCCCGAAAGGTCGAACAGTTTCATGAGAATTTCCTCCGCTTTTCGCCTGTATAGCGGCCGGCGAGGGAACCTCAAACCCGATGACGCGTTTGTTCGATCGAAGAATTGGGAGGAAACATGGCGAGGCCGGTCTTGGCCGCCGCTCTATTGGCGCTGTGCACCGGCGCCTGCTCTACCGAGCAACACACCACCTACGTGACCGCTCCGCCCGTAAGTGCTGGGCCGGTCGTGGAGGGCGTAACTCCCGCTCAGCTCATGGCCGAGTCCAGGGCGGCCTGCGGCCGCGCGCTGACGTTCCCCCTCCGGAACGAGTTCGCTGCGTGCCGGCCGGGCTGACTGGCATGCGGTGAACCGGGAATGGCGGCGGTCTCCTGACCGCCGCCATTCTTTTGATTTCGATTTCGATAGGGTAGGGAGCCGGGCGCGCGCTACTTCTTCTTGGGCGGCTGCCTGCTCTTGTCGGCGTCGCGCTCGATCAGATTGATGAGATCGTTCGGCAGCGGCTCGGCCGTGATCTCGTCGTACATCGCATGCAGCTGCTTATGCAGCCACATGTCGAATGGCCGCTCGGCGGCGGGCTCTTTCACTTTCTTGTCCCGGGCCGCAGCGGCGGCCCGGTCCTTCTGCGGCTTGTTGTCATTCGCCATGGTACACTGCGCGTGGAACGAGGAGCCTTCTACGGATTCCCGTCCGAGGCACACGTCTCTCCCTGTGACAATGCCCATCTTTAACTCACACGTCCACGCGGGATTGTTGTGGGAGCAGCGTCAGCGGTCGTGCAGTCGAGCGTCCGTCTCCTCCTCGTCAACGTGAGTCGATGGGCGAATGACGGTCTCGCTGCGCTCCTTGACCTCGCCTTCGAGCAGCAGGCGCTCCAGCATATCGCGCGCGCGCGATATGCGGCTCTTCACTGTGCCGACCGAGACGCCGGTGTGGGCGGCGATGACCTCATACGACTGGCCCTCGAGCACCGCGAGCAGCAGAGCCTCGCGCTGCGTCGGCGCAAGCTTGCCGAACGCCGACATGAACTCGCGCATTACCAGGCGACTCTCCTGATGCGGCTGATGCGACAGCGTCTCGGCGATCGCCGAGTCGACCGGCACCGTCGGGCGCATGCGGCGCAGGCCGGAGATGAATTCGTTGCGCTGGATGCGGAACACCCACGCCGAGAGATTGGTGCCGGGCTGGAAGCTCTCGCGGCCCGTCAGCGCCTTGATGACGGTGTCGTGCACGAGATCGTCAGCGGCATCGCGGTCGCGCGTCAGAGACAGCGCATAGACACGAAGCCGTGGCAGAATGGCTTTGAGTTGCTCGTGGAAATCGTTGATGTCGTTCTTCGCCGTCTTGGTCTTTTTCGCGGTGGCCATGGCCATGCTGATCTCCAGAGGGTAGTTCGTGTTGGACCAATGCCGGGCGTGCCAAAAGGTTACAGGCGCGGAACGATCCGGCATAACCCCCTGATTTTTCAACGCATCTTTTCGGACAGCAGCTTGCGTGCACGCGATACCCGGGCCTTCAGCGTACCGACCGAGCAGTCGCAGAGGCGGGCCGCCTCCTCGTAGGAGAAGCCGCCGGCGCCTACCAGGATCAGCGCTTCGCGGGCCTGCGGAGAGAGTTTCCATAGCGCTGAAGAGAGTTCCTTCAGCTCGAGCGTCGCCTCGGGATTGTCGGCTGCAGCGACTGGCGTGGCGTTCACATCCTCGATCGCCGTCGGCCGTCGGCGCTGCGCGCGCAGGTCCGAATAGAAGCGGTTGCGCATGATGGTGAAGAGCCAGCCCTTGAGGTTCGTGCCCGGCTCGAATTGCGACTGCTTGTCGAGGGCGGCGAGGACGGTGTTCTGCACCAGATCGTCGGCAGCCTCGCGCTCCCGGCACATGAAGCGTGCAAACGCCCGCAAGTCCGGCAGCAACAAGACGATGTCGTCTTTCACCATATGAGTCGAGACGCTCCGGCCACGCTAACGCCTGACGTGGCGTTCGGTGCCTCTATGTGGGGCCTGCAACGGGGGCCGCAAAGGAAAATCGACCGGGCAACCGCCTCTTCCGCACCGGCGTTGACCCCAGACGGCGCGCGTTTGCGCGCCGAAAGTATTGAAAGGAGCGCGCAATGAATTGGGATCGTGTTGAAGGCAACTGGAAGCAGTTCTCCGGCAAGGTCAAAGAGAAGTGGGGCAAGCTCACCGACGACGACCTTACCGTGATCAACGGCAAGCAGGACCAGCTCGTGGGTCGCATCCAGGAGCGTTACGGCGTCGCCAAGGATGACGCCGAGAAGCAGGTCAAAACTTGGGCCGGCGGTCTTTAGTTCTCCCCCACCGCCGCCCGGCGCGACAGGCTCGGGCCTGGGTTTCGGCTGGGGCTTGGCCTGCCGTGGACCGGGAAGCCTCCGAGAACGGGAACCGAACAGAGGGTTCGGCGTTAGCTCCGAGACTTCGAGAGAACGATGAGATGGGACGAGCCGCCGTTCTCTGGTTGCTGGGAGTTCCTGTCCCGGTGCTGGCGCTGATGTGGGCGCTGGGCTGGCTCCACTAGGTTTTGCACAAGGAGGCAAAAAAGATGTCGTTCACCAACATGGCGCCGCTGGCGGCACTGGTGGGTCTGGGGCTTCTGACCGCAGCGTGCGGCAACAATCCGACGGACCGTGCCCTGACCGGCGGCGCGATCGGTGCTGGCACCGGTGCGGTGGTCGGCTCGACGGTCGGCGCGCCGATTGCCGGCGCGGTGGTCGGCGGTGCGGCGGGTGCGGTGGTTGGAGCGGCGACGACGCCGGAACGCCGTTACTAAACGCGCGATCCGAGATCGCATTCAATGAGTTGCTCGGCTCCCGGCCCGCTTTCGGCCGGGGGTTCGATTCGTGGGTTGTCAGGCGAGGATCAGGGCGTACTCTACGCGTCCGCGCATCCTGAGAGTTGAAGAGGGGGTCGCTCGTGTCGAACGGATCAGCAAGTAACAAGAAACTATCCGAGGCAATCACCAAGACGCTGCCGTTCCTGCGACGCTATGCGCGCGCCGTGACGGGCTCGCAACAGCGCGGTGACGAATGGGTGCGGCTGTGCGCCGAAGTGGCGGTGCAGCAGCCCGACCTGATCAAGGACGCAGAGGACACCAAGCTCGGTGTGTTCGCGCTGTTCCATCGCCTGCAGCAGCCGTTCGGCAGCCTCGAGCAAGGCAGTGAAGCCGGCAGCGTCAGTGGTCGGCTGAAGGAATCGCTGACCGACATGGCGCCGTTGCAGCGCCAGGTGCTGCTGCTCACCGTGCTCGAAGGATTCACCGTCGGTGACGCCGCGCACATCCTCGACATCGACGTCGACAAGGCCGAGCGCAGCCTGCAGGAGGCGCGCCGCGAGCTGCAGCGCGTCGCCTCGGT
Organism: Reyranella sp.; assembly: GCA_036493235.1. Lineage (GTDB taxonomy): Bacteria > Pseudomonadota > Alphaproteobacteria > Reyranellales > Reyranellaceae > Reyranella. The sequence goes on along the minus strand of DASXQC010000109.1, from coordinate 5,590 downwards.
GCGGATCCTGGTGATCGAGGACGAGGCAGTCATCGCGCTCGACGTCGCCGACATCGTGCGCAACGCCGGCCACGAGGTGGTCGGCATCGCCGCGACGGAGAAGGCGGCCGTCGATCTCGCCAAGAAGCATTCGCCGCACCTGGTGCTGGCCGACATCCAGCTGCGCGGCTCCGACAGCGGCATCTCCGCCGTGCGCGAGATCCTGCAGTCGATGACGGTGCCGGTGATCTTTGTGACCGGCTATCCCGAGCGGCTGTTGACCGGCACGCAGCTCGAGCCCGCCTTTGTGATATCCAAGCCCTTCGACCCCGACCTTCTGCGAGCGGCGATCGCCCAGGCGCTGGATACAGTTTCGATCTAGCGGCGCCATCCGACAATGGCCCGCTGGTCGCTCCGCACCAAGTTGGTGGCGGTGGCGGCGCTGGCGCTGCTACCGATTCTTCTCCTCTCCGGCTGGCGCGGCTATATCGATTCGCGTGCCGCTCAGGCGCGTCGCGCCGAAGCCGCCACCGCGGTCGCCGAGCAGGCGGCCGCGCGCTATCGCGAGCTGCTCGAAGGATCGCGCCGATTGCTGATCGCGGCGTGCGATGACGACGCGTTGCGCGCTGCGGTGGCCGCCGATGCTGCGCCGGCGGATCTCGACCGCTGCGAGACCTACCTCGCGCGGCTGCTGAAGCGCTTCTCCACCGACTACGACGCTCTGCTGGTGACCGACGACCGCGGCACGGCCCGTTGCGCCAGCACGCCGCGTGGCCGCGGCCTGACCTTCTCCGACCGCGAGCTCTTCAAGGCAGTCCAGCAGTCGCACGCATTCGGCGTCGGCTCCTACGTCGCGAGCCGGCTGACGCCGAGCACGGTGGTGCCGATGGGCGTGCCGATCCTGCGGGACGGCCAGTTCCTCGGCATGTGCTCGCTCGGCCTGTCGCTGCGCAGCGTCGCCGAGCAGCTCGGCGCGCCGCAGTCGGCCGGCGCGGCCGGCGTGGCGCTGGTCGATCACGACGGTGCGCCGCTCGGCGGCGATCCGCGCGCGGTTGCGGCACTGCCGGTGGCGTCGCGGCTGTCGGCGGCGATCGCCGCACAGCAGCCGTCTTTCTCCGACAACGGCCAGAACGGCCGCGTCTACGACTTCAGCGTCCGGCCGCTGGCGGGCGGCACGCTGTTCGCCGTCGGCGCCATCCCGTTCGACCGCAGCTTCGCCTCGCTGGTGCTCGACTGGGGGGAGCTCGCGGCCATCGCGATGGCGAGCATGGTCGTTCTGCTCGTGATCTGGCTCGGCGCCGACCGCTGGTGCGTGCGGCCGCTGCGCTACATCCAGGAATTCGCTGGCCGGGTCGCCCGCGGCGAGGCGGCGGAGTTCGCGCCGGCCTATCCGTGGGACCCCGAGATAGCGACGGTCGGCGCGCGGGTCAGCGAGATGGCATTGGCAATCGCCAGCCGCGAGCATGAGCTCAAGGCCGGCCTCGAGCAGCGCGACCACATGCTGCGCGAGATCCATCACCGGGTGAAGAACAACCTGCAGATGATCTCGAGCCTCCTGAACCTGCAAGCTGGCGAGATCCGCTCGCCGCGCATTCGCCGCTTCTTCGGCGATGCGCAGAACCGGGTGCTGACGCTGTCGATCCTGCACCGCCATCTCTACGAGCGCTCGAGCTGGTCGCTGGTCGACTTCCAGCAGTTCATCAGCGATCTGGTGCGGCAGATCTCGGTGGCGCGGCCGGGGATCGAGCGGCCGAACCCGCGCTACACGATCCGCGCGCCGATCATGGCGGTCGGTCCCGACATCGCCATTCCGGTCGGCCTGATCGTGACCGAGGCGGTCGGCCGTGCGCTCACTCACGACTTCAGCTCGGTCGCCACGCCCGAGATCCGCATCGAGGCGCATGAGCGGGGCGAGGAGGTCGAGCTGGTGATCGAGGACAACGGCTTCGATCCGCCGCAGCCCGTCCTGCCCGGCGCCGGCAGCCGCGGCAGCTTCGGCCTGACCCTGATCCGCGGCCTCGCCATGCAGCTGGGCGGCGACATCGCCATCGCGCCGCGCGAGAGCGGCGGCACCCGCGTCGTCGTCACCTTCCCGATGCCGCGCGACGAGCCAGTCCCTGGAGCGCCCCCCGGAGGGGCGGCCCATGGCTAGGGCGAGGCGCACCGCGCGCTCGACCGGGCTGGTGGTGGGTCTCACCATCGCCGTGCTCGCCGCGGCCGGCGCGTTCCTCACCCTCGTGCACTACAACTCGGCGAACAAGCAGCAGCGCCTCGTGGTCAACAACTACGAGACCATCTCGCTGATGCGCCAGGCGCTGATCGTGCTGCAGGACAGCGAGATCGGCCAGCGCGCCTACCTGCTGACCGGCGACGTCTCCAATCTCGAGCCGTACGAGCGCGCGAGGCTGCGGCTCGAGCCGATCGTGCGCCAGCTCGAGTCCTCGTCGGGCGACGATTCCGAGGCGCTGCGCCAGATCGCCGAGTTCCGCACCGTTGCGGCGGAGAAGATGGACGAGCTGAACTCGACCATCGTCGCCTTCCAGCTCTACGGCAAGGACGCGGTCCTGCCGCGCAATGCCGGCCGCGTCGCCACCGACCACATCCGCCAGATCGCCGACGCCTTCGTCGAGGGCCAGCGCCTGATGCTGTCCAACCGGCTCGCGAATCTGCGCACCGAGCAGGAGCAGGCCGACCTCGCCGGCATCCTGGTACTGAGCGGCGCCTTCGCCTGCCTGATCATCGGCATGTACCTGATCGTGCGCGGCGGCACGCGGCTGGAGGAGGCGCAGCAGCAGCTCTCGGCGCGCACCCAGCTGCTGCAGATGACGCTGGAGACCCTGCAGGATCCGATCTTCGTGCTCGATGCCGCGGGCCGGGTGGTCGCCTGGAACGAGGCATTTGTGCAGCTGGCGGCATGGGATCCGATGCGCGCGCCGCCGCCGACGCTCGAGCAGCTCCAGTCGGAGCGCTTCCCGGCGACCCGCGCCCTGGTGCAGCCGCTTCAGCTTGGCCAGACCCGCCCGCAGGCGACCGCGCGCGTGTCGTACGAGGGCCGCGAGTACGAGGTCTCGCGCGGCGAGATGGCGGGTGGCGGCGCGGTGGTGCGCTGCACCGACGTCACCGAGAAGCTGCGCGACGAGTCGGCGCTGCGCCAAAGCCAGAAGATGGAGGCGATCGGCCAGCTCACCGGCGGCATGGCGCACGACTTCAACAACATCCTGCAGGTCATCCAGGCCAACATCGACCTGATGAAGTCGACCGTGGAGGGCAATCCCGAGGCGCTCGGCCGCCTGTACAGTGCGAGTGCCGCGGCCGATCGGGGCGCGCGCCTGACCCAGCAGTTGCTTGCCTTCGCCCGCCGCCAGCCGCTCACGCCGCAGCCGACCCGCGTGGCGCGGCTCGCCGCCGACATGGGCGAGCTGCTGCGCCATGCGCTGGGCGAGCGCCTGCAGCTCGACTACGCCATCGCCGACGACGCCTGGAACGCGCGCATCGATCCCAGCCAGCTCGAGAACGCGATCCTGAACCTGGGGCTCAACGCGCGCGATGCGATGCCCGACGGTGGTACCGTGCGGATCGAGGTATCCAACGCCACGCTAGACCGCCGCTATTCGGCGCTGCACCCGGACGTCGTGCCGGGTCCCTACGTCCTGGTGGCGGTAAGCGATACCGGGACCGGCATGCCGGCCGACGTCGTGGCGCAGGCCTTCGATCCCTTCTTCACGACCAAGAACGAGGGCCGCGGCACCGGTCTCGGCCTCAGCATGGTCTACGGCTTCGTCCGCCAGTCCAACGGCCACATCCGCATCGACAGCGCGATCGGGCAGGGGACCAGCGTGAAGCTCTACCTGCCGCGCAGCCTCGATCCGGTGCCCGAGAGCGAGGAGCGCACCCTGGCTCCGGCCTCGGGCAGCGAGCGCATCCTGGTGGTCGAGGACAACGAGGATGTGCGGCGCGCCGTGATCGACATGCTGAAGGGCTGGGGCTACCGGGTCGTGGCAGTCGAAAATCCTGACGCCGCTGCCCAGCTGCTCGAGACCGATTCGGCGTTCGACCTGCTGTTCACCGACGTCGTCATGCCGGGCACCCTGACGGCGGTCGAGCTGGCCGGCATCGCCCGGAAGCGCCGGCCCGACATCGCCATCCTGCTGACCTCGGGCTATACGCGCGATCTGATCCCGCGGGAGGCCGGCAGCGAATTCCCCCTGATCGCCAAGCCCTACCGCAGCGAGGACCTGGCCGGGCGTGTCCGGACCGTGCTCGCGGGGCGGCGCCAGCCGGCGGCAGCCGCGCCGGCGCCCGGTCGCGCCGCATCGGCCCCGACCGACCATCCCCGTCGCGTGCTGTTCGTGGAGGACGAGGTCGTCCTGCGCATGTCGACCGTGGACATGCTGGAGCGGCTGGGCTGCATGGTGTCCGCCGTCGGCAGCGCCGAGCAGGCGCTGGAACTGCTGGACCGCGGCGACCGGTTCGGCCTGCTGCTGACCGACCTCGGCCTGCCCGGGATGAGCGGGGAGGAACTGGCCGCCGAGATTCAGCGGCGCTTCCCCGACCTGCCGGTCGTCATCGCCAGCGGCTACGGCAAGAGCGAATCCCAGCCCGGCAGCCTGCGCTTCATCGGCAAGCCGTACTCCTCGATCGACCTGCAGCAGGCCCTTGAAGAGGTCGCCCGCAAGGGTGCCACAGCTTAGTCGCGTTCCTGCCGCAACCCGCACAATCCATCGGGCGTTGATCTTGCGAGGACCGATTGAGGGGCTCGACAATGTTCAGTCTTCAGCAGCGTGGGAATTCGCGCGTCGCGGAGGCCCATACCGATTTCCACCCGGCCGATTTCCACCCGGAGCGCTCGACCGGTCCGCTCGACGGCGAGCTGGCCGATCTTTACGTCGCCATCCTGATCGTGGTGCCGTTGGCGCTCCTGTTGAGGTCGTTCTTCTTCTAGAGCGCGATCGTCTTTGCTGGGACCGCGGCACTTCAGAGGGCGTGAACCTATCGTTTCGAGCCGATGAGAGCGGCGAAGAGCCCGGCGGTCAGAGTCACTGATCGCCTCAGCGGTGAGGTAGTTAGATGAGGTTGAGCCGCTTGAACTGGAGGAAGTTGAAGGCGTGGACGTGCCACAGCACGACGGCTTTGACCTTTTCGATGCCGCGAACCAGCAGCCGCCTCAGCCCGTGATTGCGCATGTGGGCATGCGCCCGTTCGGTGGCGAAGCGCCGGTGGTATTGGGCTCGACCTCGCTCCGTCGTCATGCGTGCGCGCCAGGCCAGCGTGCCCGGGCCGTCGCCACGCTTGGGCAGCGATGGATCGCTGCGGCTGTTCTTCGGCAAGGGGCAGAACAGCTCGATGTCCTGGTCATGCAGCGCCTCGAAGTCGGCTTTGCTGGTGTAACCGCCGTCGGCCAGCATCCGCTCGGGCCGCACGCCGTAACGTCGCTCGATCTCCTCGACAGCCGGCCGCAGCAGTCCATGGTCGTTGCCCTGGTCAGTTACGCTGAGGCCGACGATCGAGCCGCCGCCATCCACTGCGGTCTTGATCTGCACGTTGTAGGCCGGCCGGTAACTGCCATCGCCCATCTTCATGATCCGCGCATCCGGATCGGTCGTCGAGCCGC
>DASXQC010000108.1:0-11277 GCA_036493235.1 Reyranella sp. | reverse complement strand
ACCTATGCGGTAGCCTTCGAGCTGCAGCGCGGCGTGGCCAACGAGATCGTGGCGCTCGCCTTCGCGGTGCTCTTCTCGCTGCTGCTGGCGGCCGTCATCGCCGCCATCATCCTGCGCCGCCGCGGTCTCTACTTCTCGCTGTTGACGCTCGCCTTCTCGCAGATCGCCTTCGAGATCGCCTTCAAGTGGACCGACGTGACCGGCGGCGAGAACGGTATCCAGGGCCTGCCGCGGCCGACCTTCGCGAATCCCTGGACGTTCCATGTCTTCACCGTCGTGACCGTAGCGATCGCGCTGGCGCTGCTGTGGCGCATCGCCCACTCGCCGTTCGGCCGCAGCCTGCAGGCGCTGCGCGACAACGAGCAGCGGGCGCAGAGCCTGGGCTACGACACTTTCCAGCTGAAGTTCGCCTCGTTCGTGCTGATGGGCGGCTTCATCGGCTATTCGGGTGGACTGCTGGCGCTGATGCTGCGCGGCGCCTACGCCGACAATCTCAGCTGGCAGCATGCGGGCGATTCGCTGCTGATGGCCGTGCTGGGCGGTGTGCATCATTTCCTGGGTCCGCTGTGGGGCGCCATCGCCTTCATACTGCTGGAGGACCGGCTGTCGGCGCTGACCGAGAGCTGGTGGCTGATGTTCGCACCGATCGTGATCCTGTTCGCGCTGGCCTCGCCGGAAGGCATCCAGGGCCTGGCCTTCCGCCTGCGCCGCCGGCACGACTGGACGCTGACGCGCGCCGGCATCCCGCCGCGACCGGCGGCCATCGCGCCCTATCAGTCCGAACGCGCCGCCCTCGATCCCGCCAAGCCGATCCTGACCGCCGCCAAGCTCGACAAGCGCTTCGGCTCGCTGGTGGTGGCGCAGGACATCAGCCTGGAGGTCCATCCCTACCGGCTGCACAGCCTCATCGGGCCGAACGGCGCTGGCAAGACGACCTTCTTCAACATGCTGACCGGCATCCTGCCGCCCAACGCCGGGACCATCGTGTTCGACGGCCATGACGTCACCCGGCTGGCGATGCACCGGCGCATCCGGCTCGGCATGGCGCGCTCGTTCCAGATCCTGAGCGTGTTCCCCAACCTGACGACGTTCGAGAACGTGCGCGTCGCGGTGCAGGCCAAGGATCCCCGCCAACGCGGGCTGTGGCGCGACGCCCATGCCTACGACGACCTCAACGCCCGCACCTGGTCGCTGCTGGCCGCTGTCGGGTTGGAGGATCGCGCCGCCGATCCCTGCGCCAGCCTGAGTCACGGCCAGCGCCGGCTGCTCGAAATCGCCGTCTCGCTCGCCACCGACGCCAAGCTGCTGCTGCTCGACGAGCCGCTCGCCGGCCTCGCCGAGGCCGATCGGCAGGTGGTCGGTGCGCTGATCCGCAAACTGGCCGACAGCCACGCCGTGCTGCTGATCGAGCACGACATCGATCGCGTGCTGGCCTTGTCCGACCGCATCACCGTGCTGCACCAGGGCCGACTGATCGCCGATGGCGCACCCGCCGAGGTCGGCCAGAACCCGGATGTCATCGCGGCCTACATGGGCGCCGAGCGGATCGTGACGCCACCCGCTCCGACCGCCGTCGAACGGGCCGAGCATGCCGCCGCCAAGCCGCTTTTGGTGATGGACAAGGTCAGCGCGGGCTACGCCGGCAGTGTCGTGCTGGAAGGCCTGTCGCTGGTCGTGCACGAGGGTGAGGCCGTCGCCCTGCTGGGCCGCAACGGTGTCGGCAAGACGACTACGCTAAAGGCGATCACCGGCACGGTGCGCTGCAGCGCCGGCAGCATCGCCTTCTCCGGTTCCGAAATCGCCAACGGACGGACCTACGAGACCAACCGCAAGGGCGTATCGCTGGTGCCGGAGGGCCGCCGGTTGTTCCCCAACCTGACGGTGCTCGACAATCTGCGCATCGCCATGCGCGAGGGTGGCGCGTCGCTCGACGACGTCTTCGCGCTGTTCCCTAAGCTCAAGCTCCTACAGCGTTCGAAGGCCGAGAGCCTGTCGGGCGGCGAGCGCCAGATGCTGGCAATCGCCCGCGCGCTGGTGATGCCGGCCAAGGTGATCCTGCTCGACGAGCCGTTCGAGGGTCTCGCACCCGCGATCGTCAAGGACGTGATGGACGCGCTCGCCAAGCTGCGCGGCAAGGTGGCGATGGTGATCGTCGAGCACCATGCCGAGACGGTGCTGCCGCTGGTCGACCGGGCCTACGTGCTGGTGAACGGGCGCGTCGCCTTCGAGGGCACCGCCAAATCGCTCGAAGAGAATCCCGAACTGCAGGCCCGGTTGCTGGGCGTCGTACAGAAGGAAGCGGCCTGAAGCGACCAATCGAGGAAACGCGATCATGACGAATGGCTCTTCCCGGCGCACGCTGGTCGGCCTGATCGGCGCCAACATCCAGCAGTCGATCTCGCCGGCGTTGCATGAAGATGCATTCGCCGCGATCGGCATGGTCGGCCACTACCACCTGATGGACGTCGACACCCTGCCCGGCCGCACGCTCGAGGAGCTGCTGGCCGCGGCGCGTACGGCAGGATTCGCCGGCGTCAACGTCACCTTCCCGTTCAAGGAAGCGGTGATCCCGTTGCTCGATGCGGTGTCTGACGAAGCGCGCCAGATCGGCGCGGTGAACACCGTGGTCATCGGCAAGGACGGCCGCACCACCGGCCACAACACCGACCGCTCGGGCTTCCGTGCCGCCTTCGTCGAGGCCTTCGGTCAGGACGCCGCGCGCGACAAGGCCGTGCTGCAGCTCGGCGCCGGCGGGGCCGGCCGCGCCGTCGCCTTCGCCCTGCGCGACCTCGGTGTGGCGTCGCTCGGCCTCTACGACCGTGACGCCGATCGGGCGAAGAAGCTCTGTGCCGACCTCGGTCCGTGCGCCAAGCCATTGGACACGCCGGAGCCCGCGGCCGCAAATGCCGCCGGCATCGTCAACGCCACGCCCATCGGCATGCAGGGCCATCCCGGCGCGCCGATGACGCCCGACGTCGTGTGCGCCGGCCAGTTCGTCGCCGACGTGATCTACACGCCGCTCGAAACCGAGTTTGTGAAGGCCGCCAAGGCGCGTGGCGCGCGCACCATGGGCGGCTCGGGCATGTGCGTGCACCAGGCGGTGCGGGCCTTCGAGCTGTTCACCGGCCGGCCCGCCGACCTCGAGCGCATGCGGCGCACTTTCCTGGCAGCCGCGGCGCTGCGATCGTAGCAAGCAAGGAGACCCGCGATGGCGACCCGGTTGATGATCCTGAACGGCCCCAACCTCAATCTCCTGGGCATCCGCGAGCCACACATCTATGGCAGAACGACGCTGGCGGAGATCGAGGCGGCGTGCCGCGATTGCGCCGCCCTGCTCGATGTGTCGCTTGCCTTCCACCAGTCCAACCACGAAGGCGAGATCGTCGATCTCATTCAGGCGGCGCGAACCGAAGCGGACGCCATCATCATCAACCCCGCGGCGCTTTCCTTCACCTCGATCTCTATCATCGATGCGCTCAAGGTCTTCGAGGGACCGATCATCGAGCTGCATGTCTCCAACATCCATACGCGCGACGAGCTGCATCGCCATTCCAAAACCTCGACTGCCGCCACCGCGGTGATCTGCGGCCTCGGCCCCTACGGCTACATCGCCGCCATGCTCGCCGCCGTGCAGCGCCTGGGCAGGGTGCCCGCGGCACTCCCGCCGAGCCTGCGCCTCGTTCCGGGGACGAGCCCATGAAGACCTCGATCGCGACGGTTTCCTTGAGCGGCACCCTGGGCGAGAAGCTCGAAGCGATCGCCGCGGCCAAGTTCGACGCGGTGGAGATCTTCGAGAACGATCTCGTCACCTATTCCGGCCCGCCGGCCGATGTCCGCAAGGCATGCGGCGAGCTGGGGCTCGACATCATCACGCTGCAGCCGTTCCGCGACTTCGAGGGCATGCCCGCCGCCCAACGCGAGCGCGCCTTCGCGCGGGCCGAGCGCAAGTTCGACGTCATGCAGGAGCTCGGCACCGACCTTCTGATGATCTGCAGCAACGTCAGCCCGGAGTCGCTGGGCGGTATCGACCGCGCCGCCGCCGACCTGCGCGAATTGGGCGAGCGCGCCGCCAAACGCGGCCTGCGCATCGCCTTCGAGGCGCTGGCCTGGGGTCAACACATCAACGACTACCGCGACGCCTGGGAGGCGGTGCGCCGCGCCGATCATCCGGCGGTCGGGCTGGTGCTCGACAGCTTCCACATCCTGGCCCGCGGCACCGACCTCTCGACCATCCGCTCGATCCCGGGCGACCGCATCTTCCTGGTGCAGCTCGCCGACGCGCCGCTGCTGCAGATGGACTACCTGTCGTGGAGCCGTCACTTCCGCAACTTCCCCGGCCAGGGCGACCTGCCGGTGCTGGACTTCATGAGGGCATTGCAGGCGACCAGCTACGACGACGCCCTGTCGCTCGAGATCTTCAACGACCAGTTCCGCTCAGGCTCGGCGCATAGCGTGGCGATCGATGGCCATCGCTCGCTGCGCTTCATGGCCGACCAGCTCGGCACCAGCACGATCAGCCTGCCGCCGCGCGCCAAGGCCGAGGGCGTGAGCTTCATCGAGTTCTCGGTCGACGACCAGGACGCGCCGCGGTTCGAGACCCTGTTGGCGGGGCTGGGCTTCCGCCGCGCCGGCCAGCATCGCTCCAAGGCGGTGACGCGCTGGACGCAGGGCGATATCAACTTGGTCGTCAACCGCGAGAAGGAAGGCTTCGCCCACTCCTTCAACCTGGTGCACGGCTCGGCCGTGTGTGCGCTGGGACTCGCGGTCGAGAACGCTGCGCGGACCTTCGAGCGCGCGACCCTCCTGCTCGACCAGCCGTTCCACCAGGCCGTCGGGCCCGGCGAGCTCGACATCCCCTCCGTGCGCGGCGTCGGCGGCAGCCTGATCTACTTCCTCGACAAGGCAAGCGACCTCGGCCGCGTCTGGGACATCGAGTTCGTGACGACCGGCGATGCCGGTCCCGAGACCGGCCTGACCCGCGTCGACCACATCTCGCAATCCATGCAGTACGACGAGATGTTGAGCTGGCTGCTGTTCTACACGTCGCTCGTCGATCTCCACAAAGTCCCGCCGCAGGAAGTCGCCGATCCGGGCGGGCTGGTGCGCAGCCAGGTGATCGAGGCGGACGACGGCGCGTTGCGCTTCGTGCTCAACGCCTCGCAGAGCCAGCGCACGCAATCCTCGCGCTTCCTCTCCGAGCTGTTCGGCTCGGGCGTCCAGCACATCGCCTTCGCCACCGACGACCTGGTCGCCACGGTTGCACGCCTCGAACGCAATGGCGTGCGGCTGCTGCAAATTCCCGAGAACTACTACGACGATCTCGAGGCCAAGACCGACCTCACGCCCGACCAGCTCATGACTTTTCGCAATCACAACATCCTGTACGATCGCGATGGCGCCGCCGAATACCTGCAGGCTTACACCCAGACGTTCGACCAGCGGTTCTTCTTCGAGATTGTCGAGCGCCGCGGCTATCGCGGCTACGGCGCCGCCAACGCCTCCGTCCGCCTGGCCGCGCAGGCGAGACTGGCAACGGACGTGCCGTAGGCGGCTTCGCTCGCGACCAACCACCTCATCCTGATGAGGTGTGCGTTTCCGTGCACCGCCGTCGGCTAGCCTCCGCAGTTCCGCTGCGATAATGTGGCGGAAGCTATGAGTAGTACCGAGAGCAACGCCGCACCGATTCCGACGGCCTCCGTGCGTCGCTCGCGCCGCATCCCGCTGATCTGGATCGTGCCGATCGTGACGGCCCTGATTGGCGGCTGGCTGGCGTGGGACACCCTGTCCAAGCGCGGGCCGACGATCGTCATCGAGTTCGAGACCGGCAGCGGCCTCGTGCCGGGCCAGTCGCCGCTCAAGTACAAGGACGTGCCGATGGGCACGGTGAAGGCGGTCGACATCAGCCACGACCTCAAGAAGGTGCTGGTCACGATCGAGACGACCCACGAGGCAAAGCCGCTGCTCACCGACAAGACCCTCTTCTGGGTGGTCAAGCCGCAGCTCTTCGCCGGCAAGGTCTCGGGTCTCGATACGCTCCTGTCCGGCTCCTATGTCGGCATGATGCCGTCGACCGAGCTGGGCAAGCAGCAGAGCCACTTCGTCGGCAACGAGGATCCGCCGATCCTGCAGACGTCGATCCCGGGCAGCTCGTTCCTGCTGCAGACCAAGCGGATCGGCTCGATCAGCCTCGGCTCGCCGATCTTCTACCGCGACATCGAGGTCGGCGCCGTGCTGGGCTGGGAGCTGAGCGACATGGCGCGGCACGTCACCATCCACGCCTTCGTGCGCGCGCCGTTCGACCAGTATGTGCACGACGATTCGCTGTGGTGGGACGCGTCCGGCGTCCAGGTCAAGCTCGACGGCGGCGGCGTCAAGGTCCAGCTCGAATCGGTGAAGGCGCTGCTGCTGGGCGGTATCGCCTTCGAGACCGACCCCGACCTCAAGTCGGCCGCGAGCAAGCCCGACCGTGCCTTCCCGCTCTACGCCAATCGCGACGCCGCGCATGCGGCGGGCTTCGGCCGCAAGCTCAAGCTGGTGTCGACCTTCCAGGGCTCGGTCGCGGGCCTGGCGGTCGGCGCCGACGTCACCCTGCATGGCCTCAAGATCGGCGAGGTCACCGATCTCGGCCTGCGCTTCGACCCCAAGGTCGACGGCATCGTCGTGCCGGTGCACTACACCATCGAGGCCGAGCGGATCGGCAACATCGCCGCAGCCGGCAATGCGCCGGCCGGCAGCGGCGCTGCCGAGATGATCCGCCGCGGCTTCCGCGCCACCCTCGACACGTCGAGCCTGCTGACCGGCACCAAGGTGGTGGCGATCAAGCAGATCCCCGACGCGCCGCCGGCCGCCATCGGAATCGACGGCGACGAGTTCGTCATCCCGTCGAGCGAATCGGGCGGGCTCGACAGCATCACCGCCTCGGCCGCGCAGCTCCTGACCAAGATCAACCGCATCGACTTCGCGGCGATCGGCGCGGGCCTCGCCGGCACCGCCAAGGGCCTCGACGGCATCGTCAATGGCCCGCAACTGAAGAACACGCTCGCATCGCTCGAGGGCACGCTGGCCGACGCGCGCGACTTCGCGCGCAAGCTCGATGCCGGCGCCGGTCCCGCCATGGGCAAGCTGCCCGACATCGCCAACCAGCTCGACAGTGCGATCACCCAGATCAACCGCCTCGCCACCTCGCTCAACAGCGGCTACGGCGGCGATTCGCGCTTCAACCGCGAACTCGACCGGCTGATGCCGCAGCTCAACGAGGCGGTGCGCTCGTTCCGCGCGCTCGCCGACCTGCTGTCGCGCCATCCCGAGGCACTGATCCAGGGCCGTTCATCCAAGGGCAAGGAATAACCGGATGTCGCTCGGCCGCCGCAGCTTCGCCTGCCTCGTCCTTCCCGCGCTCGCCTCGGCCTGCTCATCGACGGATCCGACGCTCTACACCCTGCAGGTCAAGCCTGGTCCGCAGTTCCCGAAGAGCCCGCCGGTGGTGCAGGTGCGCGATATCGGCCTGGCGCACTATCTCGACCGCCGCGAGATCGTGCGCTCGTCGGCCGACTACAAGCTGAACGTCTCGAACAACGACTGGTGGGGCGAATCGCTGGCCGGCATGCTGAGCCGCGTGATCGTGCTCGGCCTGTCGCAGCGCCTGCCGTCGAGCAGCGTTTATGCCGAGGGCGGCGCGATCTCGGCCGATCCCAACGCCACGCTGGCGCTCAACATCCAGCGCCTCGAACCCGACGCCTCGGGCGCCAATGTCGAGTTGCTGGCGCAGGCGGCGGTCGAGTTCAACCGGCCGCGTCGCACCGCCAACCGCAATTTCCAGATCGTGAAGCCGCTCGGCGCCCGCACCGCCGCAGGCCAGGTGGCCGCGACCAGCGACGCCATCGGCGAGCTGACCGACGGACTCGCCGCACTGCTGGCCCAATGACGTTGGCAGTGACGCATGACGCGGCCTGAGCTGCGCGAATGCATGGGCTGCGGCCTGTTCCAGGTCGTGCCGCCGCTCGAGCTGGAGACACGATCGAGCTGCGTGCGCTGCGGCATCCTGTTGCGCCGCACGCGCCGCGACCCGCTCAATCGCGGGCTGGCGCTGAACATCGCGGCGCTGGGACTCTACATCATCGTCTGGATGGCGATGCTGATGAAGGTCTCGACCATGGGCATCCATCACGAGACCACGTTGATCGATGGCCCAATGGAGCTGGTGAGGCAGGGCCTGTGGCCGCTCGCGGTGGCGGTCGGTTTCACCACCGGCCTGGCGCCGCTCATCAAGTTCACCGGGGCGATCTACGTGCTGGTCGGCCTCAGGCTGCCGCGGCCGCTGCCCAACCTGCGCGGCATCTTCCGTTTCACGCGGGCGATCAGCCTGTGGGCGATGCTCGAGGTGCTGCTGCTGGGCGTGTTTGTCGCCTACACCAAGCTCGGCTCGCTGGCGACGATGGAGCTCGGCCCGGCGGTCTATGCGCTCGGCATCCTCACGGTCGTCGTGGTGTGGGCCGACGTGGTGCTGGAGCCCGGCGCGGTGTGGGAAGCGATCGAGGCCACAGGCCAGACCCACGCGCCGATGCCGCCGGCCTCCCTCACGATGCAGCTGGGCGCGATCGGCTGCGAGTCGTGCGGCCTGGTCAGCGTGACGCACGGTCACGGCGCGCATTGCCCACGCTGCGGCGCGGCGCTGCACGAGCGCAAGCCCGACAGCCTCAACCGCACCTGGGCGTTCGTGATCGCGGCGGCCATCCTCTACATCCCGGCCAATTACTATCCGGTGCTCACGGTGATCCAGGCCGGCGCCGGCGCGCCCAGCACCATCCTGGGCGGCGTCGAGGAGCTCGTGTCCTCGCAGATGTATCCGCTCGCCCTGCTGGTGTTCTTCGCCAGCATCCTGGTGCCGGTCTTCAAGCTGATCGGGCTCGGCATCATGCTGATGGCGACCATGCTGGTGACCACCGCGGCCGGCGCGCGGGTCTTCCTGCCGCAGCGCACGCGACTCTACTACATCGTCGCCTGGATCGGCCGCTGGTCGATGGTCGACATCTTCATGGAATCGCTGCTGGGCGCGCTGGTCCAGTTCGGCGCCCTGGTCACGATCGCGCCCGGCGTCGGCGCGGTCGCCTTCTGCGCCGTCGTACTGCTCACCATCGTCGCCGCCGAAGCCTTCGACCCCCGCCTGATGTGGGACGCCGCCGCCCACAACGCCCACCGTCCGATGGCCTTGCGCCAACCGCGCGCCCGCGCCGCAACATCCCCCACCTCGGCCTGAGGATAGCAACACGCTCCACCTCACCCTGAGGAGCCGTGCGAAGCGCGGCGTCTCGAAGGGCGGCAATAAGCGAAGTGCTCGTTCCCACCCTTCGAGACGCTCGCTACGCTCGCTCCTCAGGGTGAGGTGGTGGTATTGCGCGTTCGCGCCAGAAGAGGACCCATGCCGATCAAGACAGGAAAGCAGTACGTCGACTCGCTGCGCGACGGGCGCAAGCTCCACATCGACGGCAAGGTCGTGAGCGACGTCACGAGCTATCCGCCGTTGCAGGGCATCATCGGCACCATCGCCGGCCTGTACGACGACCAGCACGACCCGGCGCTCCGCGACATCCTGGTCTATCCGTCGCCCGGCACCGGCCAGCCGGTCAGCCGCACCTACATGGAGGCGCGCACGCGCGGGGAGCTGGACCAACTCGCCGGCTGCTTCCATCTGCGGGCGCTCAGGACCTTCGGCCTGATGGGCCGGCTGACCGACTTCATGTCGGGCTTCCTGGTCGACAACGTGGTGGCGCTCCGGATGATGGGCCGCACCGAGGCGGCGGCGCGGTCGCAGGCGATCGTCGAGCATTGCCGCGAGAACGACGTGCAGGTCACCCACGCCCTGATCGACCCGCAGTCCGACCGCTCGACCCTCGATGCGCCGGCCGAGGCCGTGCATGTGGTCGAGCGCACGAGCGGCGGCATCGTGGTCAGCGGCTGCCGCATGCTGTCGACGCTCGCGCCGGTGTCGAACGAGTGCTACGTCGGCCCCTACTATCCGCGCAAGCCGGGCGAGGACAAATACACCGTCGCCTTCGTCGTGCCGATGAATGCGCCCGGCCTCACGACGCTGGCGCGCGAGAGCTTCCATCGCGGCCACAGCACGTTCGACCGGCCGCTCAGCAGCCGCTTCGACGAGGGCGACGCCATCCTGATGTTCGACAAGGTGTTCGTGCCGAACGAGCGCATCGTCGTCGACGGCGACCTCGAGGCCTACAACAACCTGCTGCGCGTGCGGCCCGGCTACACCTCGATCCAGGCCTGCGCGCGCTCGACCATGAAGCTGCGCTTCCTCGCCGGCACGGCGACGGCGATCGCGCGCGCCAACGGCCGCGACAAGCTTCCGCGCTTCCAGGCGGCGATCGGCGAGCTGATCGCCCTGGTCGCGATCGCCGAGGGCATCCGCGACGGCGCCATCACCGACACGCTGCGCAAGATCGAGGCCTTCGCGCAAGGCAAGATGGCGCCCGAAGGCGACGGCCTGCGCGGTCCCAAGGCGCTCGCCAGCCCCGCCAATGCCGCGGTCAACTTCTTCTTCCCCTACGCCAACACCAAGGCGGCCGACGTGCTGCGCTTCGCCGCCGGTTCGGGCGTGCTGGCGATGACCGAGGCCGACTATGCCCATCCCGACGTCGGGCCGTTGATGGACCAGTGGCTGGTCGGTCCCACCCTCTCCGCCAAGCGCCGGCTGGAGCTGGTGAAGCTCGCCTGGGACATTACCGGCACCGAGTTCGGCAGCCGCGCGGCCCTCTACGAGCGGCTCTACTCCGGCGATCCCGAGATCAATGCGCAACGCTGGTTCGCCAGCCCCGTGACGAAGGAATGCGAGGCGCTCGTGCAACAGTTGCTGCAGTCGAGAAAATAAAAGCATCGCGGCGACGAGGGGTAGCGCAGTAGCCCCAATTGTCGCTAATTCGCCCAGAGGTCGGGATTGACCTGCCAGCGCCGCTTGTGCGGGCCGCGTCGTGCCTCCTTCACGATCGTCAGCATGCGCACGGCCCCATATCGCTCCAGCCGCTCGATCACCCTCTCGGCCGCTGCCGCGTCCACCGTCTGGCAAAGCGCCTCCCGGCGCACCTCCTCACGCGACACCGTCTCCAGCCGCATGCGCCTCAGCCAGCGCCCGACGCGCCGCACCCGCCGTTCGTCGACCGTGAGCGACGTCTGGCCGAACACCGACTGCGCATGCGGCCAGAAATAGTCGTTCCACAGGGCGTGCGCGCGCTCGACATGCTGCTCCTCGACGGTCATGCAGGGTGT
>DASXQC010000107.1:0-7318 GCA_036493235.1 Reyranella sp. | reverse complement strand
CGGTAGTTGACCGAGTGGTGGAAGCCCGAGCGCGCCATCACCAGCGCATCGAGATGCGTGACGGTGAGGCAGACCGGGATGCCCTGGCCCTGGGTACGGATCATCCGGCTGGCCGAGGAGCCGTGCCAGTAGAGGTGATCGCCCTCGCGCCAGAACGCGGTCGGCGTGCAGTAAGGCCGGCCGTCGATCACGTAGGCGATGTGGCAGACCACGGCAGCGTCGAGGATCGCGTAGACCGTCTCGCGGTCATAGCGGCCACGCTCGTGCATGCGCTTGACCTTGTTGACCGGTGTGACGCCGAAGGCTTCAGGCGTGTTCTCGGCGGAGGGCGCGGTCCGGCCGCGGGCGATTGTGTCTGTGCTCATGATGGGAAACCCGGTTCGATTGCGGCCGGACCATGCGGGCATTAAGGTACAGGTGAAAGAGCCAGTTCTGACAATCCGGACTGTACCAGTCATGCCGCGCCCTCACCGCAAGACCGCCCCGTTGGGCCTCGTCCTCGATGCGGCGGGGCGCACGCCGTTGCACCGCCAGATCTTCGAGCAGGTGCGCCGCGCCATCCTCGAACGGCGGCTCGCTCCCGGCCAGCGCCTGCCGTCCTCGCGCCTGATGGCCGACGAGTTGGGTGTCGCCCGCGGCACCGTACTGCTTGCCATGGATCAGCTCACCGCCGAAGGCTACGTCGCGGCGCAGGCCGCCTCCGGCATCGCCGTCGCGACCGATCTGCCGGACGACATGCTGACGGCGCCGCACGATGCGGCGTGCCCGGCATCGACGAACGGCAAAGCCGCAACCACGCCCTTGTCGCGTCGCGCACGGGCCGCGCTTGCCGACGGAGAACCCGCCTTCAACGCCGAGGAGGCGCCAATCGCCTTCCCCCTCGGCCAGCCCGATCGCGAGGCGTTTCCCTTCGCGCTGTGGGCGCGGCTGCTGGAGAGCGAATGGCGGCAGCCGTCATGGGCGGTCGCGGGCGCGCTGCATCCGTTCGGCCATGCCGGCCTGCGCGAAGCCATCGCCACCTATCTCGGCGCGGCGCGCGGCTTCACCTGCGCGTCCGGAACGATCGTGGTGACGAGCGGCATGCGCCAGAGCCTGTCGCTGCTCGCCTGGCTGGTGCTCGATCCCGACGAGGCAGCCTGGATCGAGGAGCCGGGCTTCGTCGGCACGCGCGAGGCCCTGGCGCTGGCCGGTGTGCGGGCGGTGCCGGTCCCGGTCGACGAGTCGGGCTTCATGGTCGAGCGCGCGATGGAAGCTGCGCCGGAGGTGAAGCTCGCGGTCGTGGCGCCGGCCCATCACTTCCCGCTCGGCACGGTGCTCAGCCTGCAACGCCGACTCGAGCTCTTGAGCTGGGCCGAGCGTCGCGGCGCCTGGATTGCCGAGGACGATTACGACGGCGAGTACCGCTACGCCGGCCGGCCGCTCGCGCCGCTGCGCGCGCTCGATCGCAGCGGCCGCGTCGCCTATCTCGGCAGCTTCTCCAAGCTGCTCTTCCCGGCGGTGCGGCTGAGCTATGTCGTGCTGCCCGAGGCGCTCGTACCGGCCGCCGAGAAGCGGATGGCGGCGATCCACGCGCGTCCCTCGCTGCTCGGCCAGGGCGCGCTCGCCCGTTTCATTTCCGACGGCCATCTGACGACGCACATCCGGCGCACGCGGCTGCTCTATGCTGCGCGGCGCGAAGCGCTGGTCGCTGGTCTCGAACGCCATCTCGCGCGCTGGCTGGAGAGTGTCCCCGATCGGGCGGGCACATACCTAGTCGCGCGGCCCGTCGCGGCGATCGCGTCCGGCTTCGACGACCGCGCCGTGGTCGCTGCGGCTGCAGAAGAGGGAATCGCCCTGGCGCCGCTGTCGGCCTGCTACGCCGGCCGTCGGAATCGTCAGGGCCTGATCCTGGGTTACGCCGGCACGCCCGAAGCCCAGATCGACTCAGCTTGCGTCACTCTCGCTGGCGTTCTGCGCCGCGCATCGCCCGTAACCCCCTCTCCTGACCTCTCCTCCTAGCGGGGGAGAGGGATATGAGGGGCGATTTCAGGAATCGGCCAGGCGGCTACAGAAAACGGCAAGACCTGCCGGACCATCACGATGCAGGGTGCGGCCTCGGAGGAGGTCGAATGAGACGGCGCACGTTTGTTTCAGTTCTCGGCGGGGCTGCGTTGGCGCCGCTCACCGCGTTGCCCGTATCTGCGGACCCGGTCGACGGCTGCGGTGTTCCGGTCGCGCGAGACGATGGCTGGCCCGTTGCCTCCGCCCATGACGACAAGCTCATCGACCGCGGTGCGCTGTGCCGAATGGCCGATCGGCTCGCAGGCACGACAAACGTGCACGCCGTTCTGGTCGCTCGCGGTGGGAAGCTGCTCTTCGAGCGCTACTTCAGCGGTCCTGACGAGGTGAGCGATCGCAAGGTGGCAAACAGGACCTTCGATGCCGATACGCTGCACGACATGAAGTCGGTTTCGAAGAGCGTCGCGTCACTCGCGCTCGGGATCGCGATCGACCGCGGGCTGATCCGCAGCGTCGACGAGCCGATCTTCAGCTTCTTCCCCGAATTGTCCGACCTGCGCTCCCCCGAAAGAGACCGGCTCCTGCTGGTGCACGCGCTCACCATGTCGATGGGCCTGAAGTGGGTGGAAGCGACTCCCGCCACCGGGGACGAAGACAACGACGAGGCACGCATGCACAGGTCGCGCGATCAGTGTCGTTACGTCCTCGGTCTTCCGCGGACGGCCCCGCCGGGACAGGAGTTCTTCTACAACACTGGCGCGCTCGCGCTCGTGTCGGCCACCGTCCGCAAGGCAACCGGACGCCCGCTCGACGAATTTGCGCACACGGCGTTGTTCGAGCCCCTGGGCATCACTGCCGTGGAGTGGAGGCGATTCAAGGGCGATACCGATGCCGGCGGCGGCTTGCGTTTGCGGCCGCGCGATGCGGCGAAGATCGGTCAGTTGGTCCTCGCGGGTGGCCGCTGGAACGATCGCCAGATCGTCTCGAAAGCCTGGATCGATGCCTCGACGGCGCCGCGGCTGGCGGCCGAGAGCGGCTCCTATGGCTATCTGTGGTGGCTCCGCCACTCCCCGCTCAACGGGCGTGAGGTCCACTGGACCGGCGCGCTGGGTCGAGGCGGGCAGTCGATTCGCATCGTGCCTGAGCTCGATCTCGTCGTCGTGGTGACCGCCGGCTACTACCAGGACTACAGCCGGCAAGCGTTCCAGGTGCAGCGCGGCGTCTTCGATGACGTCCTGCGGGCGATACCGTCTGCAGGCTGAACGGGAAACCGAATCACCTCGTCCTGAGGAGGCGCGGCGCGCCGTCTCGATTAGCGCGGAGTAACCTCCGCGCCTTGATGGCAACAGACAAGGTGCTCGTGCCCACCCTTCGAGACGCCGCGCTCCGCGCGGCTCCTCAGGGTGAGGTAATTGGTTCGGCCGGAGTGGACTCTGACCTACGCCGGCACGACGTAGCCGTCGCGGCGAGGATCGCAGCCGCCGGTCATGACGCCGGTGGCGGGATCGATCGCGACGCCCTGCATGCCGCCGACCTTCATCGTCCAGTCGGGACCGGTCGTGACGTTGTGGCCGCGCTTGCGCAGCTCGGCCTGCACGTCGGCCGGCAGCCGTCCCTCGAGTAGCACGGCACGACCGTCGGTCAGGCGGCCGCGCGGCGATTCGATCGCCTGCTGAATCGGCAGGGCGAAGTCGACGTATTGCACGAAGGCCTGCGGCTGGGTCTGCAGGATGCCGTAGCTGCCCGGCGTGCCCAGCGCCATCACTGGCTTGTCGTCCTGGGTGACGATCGACGGCGCGACGCAGACCGGCATCAGGTCGCCATGCTTCACGCGGTTGGGGCTGTCGGGCGTGACGTCGGCCCAATAGAGGAAGTTGTTCAGGCAGACGCCGGTGCCCGGCACGACCACGCCCGAGCCGAACACGCTGCCGAGACTCTGGGTCACGCAGACGACGTTACCCTCGGCGTCGGCGATCGAGAACGAGGTGGTATGGCCCTCGCCGGAGCCGTCCTTCGGCAGCGGCGTCCACTGCTCGGTCGGGCCGGTGACCGGCTTGCCGTCGCGCGCCCGCGCGCGCAAGGACTCGATGTGGCCGTCGGACAGCAGCTCGGCGAGCTTCTGCGCCGTCGGCACGCCATTGGCGATGCGCACGCCGGCGGCGATGCGGATGGCGCGCAGCACCGTGTCGACATGCTCGACGCCGTTGCGCTCCATCTTGCCGAGGTCGAAGCCTTCGAGGATGCGCAGCGTCACCAGGTACTGGAACGCCTCGCACGGCGGCGGCGGCACATGGATCGTGCGGCCGCGATAGGTCACCGCCACCGGCTCGACCCACTCGGCCTTGAAGTCGGCGAGGTCGTCCATGCCGAGGCAGCCACCCAGTTCGGTCAGGCGATCGATGACCTTCTTGCCGAGGGCGCCGCCGTACAGCAGGCCGGGGCCTTCGTTGCCCAGCGCCTCGAGCGTGTTGGCGAGGTTGGGCTGCTTCAGCAGCGCGCCGAGCTTCGGCTGGCCGCCGTCGATGCCCTCGACATAGTTGCGCGACCATTCCGGATAGAGCGCCGAGTGGCCGCGCAGCTCGCCGGTGACGCCGCGATATTCCTCGACGTTGAATTCGATCATGCCGAAGCCGTCGCGGGCGATGCGGATCGCCGGGGCGAACAGCTCGGGCAGCTTCTTCGTGCCGTAGCTTCTCACCATCTCGGCCCAGCCGCCGAAGTTGCCCGGCGCGCCGACCGCGACCGGCCCGCGCAGGATCTGCTCGCGGCGGGAGAGCTTGTCGAGCGGGAAGCGGCGCGGGATGCGGGCCATGAAGTTCAGGGAGCGAACGCGGCGCTCCGAAGCGACGTAGCAGGTTGCGTAGCCCTCGCCGGCGAGGCCGGACATGTAGGGCTCGACGACGTTGAGCGTTGCGGCGGTCGCGGCTGCAGCGTCGAAGGCATTACCGCCGTTGGACAGCACGCGCGCGCCCGCTGCGGCGGCGAGCGGATGGGCGGCGGCCACCATTCCGTGGCGCGATGCAATGGTAGGCCGCTTGCCGTGCTGAAGCATGTCTTCGTCCCCTGGATGAGGCATAAGAATAGCATGCTGATCACGCGCCGGAGCGCCCTCTCGCTAACAGCCTTTTCGCTGGGCGCATCGGCGCGCGCCGAAACCTGGCCGACCAGGCCAATCACTATCGTCGTGCCCTACGCCGCGGGCAGCGCCACCGACACCTTGGCGCGCATCATGGCGGAGCGGCTGACGCCCCGGCTCGGCCAGACGGTGATCGTCGACAACAAGGGCGGCGGCAACGGCTCGATCGCCGGCGGCTTTGTCGCCCATGCGCCGGCCGACGGCTACACCATCATGATCGCGACCGCGGCGACGCACGCCGGCAATCCCAACCTGATGAAGTCGCTGCCCTACGATTCATTGGCGGACTTCACGCCAGCCGGCTTCTACGGATTCATCCAGTTCGTGCTGACGGTGCGCGCCGGTGCGGGCATGGACACGCTCGACGACTTCATCAAGCGCGCCAAGCAGAAGCCGCCGCTCACGTCGGGCGCCGGCACGCCCTCGGCGCGCCTGATCACCGCGACCCTCGCCGACCGGCTCGGCACCGAGATCACCTACGTGCCCTACAAGGCGGCACCGCAGGCGCTCGGCGACCTGCTGTCGGGCCAGGTCGACATGACCTTCGCTGACGTGTCGATCGCCGCGCCTCAGGTGAAGGCGGGCAAGGTGAAGACGCTGCTGATGGCGTCGGATTCGCGCTCGGCGCTGCTGCCCGGCGTGCCGACCTTCAAGGAAGCGGAACTCGGCCCGTTCGCGCTCGATGCCTGGTTCGTGCTGATGGTGCCGGCCAAGACGCCGCCGGAGATCGCGGCCAGGATCGACAAGGCGGTGCAGGAGATCGTGACCGATCCCGACACCGTGGCGAAGCTGCGCGGCATCTCGTTCGAGCCGCGGCGCATGCCGGCCGACGCGGTGAAGCCCTTCATCAAGTCGGAGATCGAGAAGTGGGGACGCCTCGCCAAGGCGGCCGGCGTCGAGAAGGAGTAGGGTAATCCTATGTCCGAGAAGCGCATCGAATTCGGCTGGTTCCTGCCCACCGCCGGCGACACCACGGCGTATGGCGTGGCAAGCGCGCAGGTCGCGCCGTCCCTCGCGCTGTTCGACAAGGTGACGGCGGCGGCCGAGGCGGCGGGCTTCGAATACATGCTGGTGCCGGTGCAGACCGCGTGCTGGGAGGCGTGGATCTCCTCGGCGATGATGGTCGCGCGCTCCAAGTCGATCCGCATGCTGGTCGCGGCGCGGCCGAGCTACATCAATCCCGTCCTGTTGGCGAAGATGGTCGCGGCGTTCGACCAGCTCTCGGGCGGCCGCATCTGCATCAACCTGATCGCCGGGCAGAGCGAACAGGAGAACGCCTCCGAAGGCATCAAGTGGGCCAAGGAACAGCGCTACGAGATCATGGAAGAAGAGGTCGCGCTGCTGAAGATGCTGTGGACCCAGCCGGCGGTGACCTTCGACGGCAAGTTCTACCAGCTCAAGGGCGCGCAGGTCCGGCCGCGGCCGTTCCAGACGCCGCATCCACCGTTCTATCTCGGCGGCGGCAGCCGGCAGGCGTGGGAGATCTCGGCCAAGCATTCCGATGTGCACCTGTTCTGGGGCGACACCTACGATCGCATTTGCGACAACATGGCGGTGATCCGCCAGATGGCGGCGAAGCATGGGCGCGAGGACAAGATCGGCTTTGGCATGCGCCTGCAGATCGTCTGCCGCGAGACCGAGCAGGAGGCGTGGGAGTTCGCGCACGAGCTGGTCGGCCACGCCAGCGAGGCGCAGAAGGCGTTCGTGAAGGAGCGCTTCGCCACCTCCGAAGCGAACCGCCGCGTCCGCGAGCTGGCGGCGACCGGCGACGTGATCGAGCGCAACCTGTTCACCGGCATCACCAAGGTGCGGCCGGGCGCCGGCATCGCCGTGGTCGGCACGCCCGAGCAGTGCGCCGAGACGCTGCAGGACTTCATCGATCTCGGCTGCCACTCGTTCTGCCTGTCCGGCTACCTGCATGACGAGGAAGCCGAGCGCTTCGGCAAATGGGTGATGCCGATCCTGCGCGAGCGCAACCGCGAGCGCATGCTGGCGGCGTAGGGCCTTCTGCCATTGACTGAGCTGCCTCCGCAATCCCGAACGGGATCGCAGATGCAGCGGCGGCGAGCAATCGATGATCATGAGGCTTGAGTTGCGCCGCTGGCCGTTCCATAGGAAGTTGTATGGTGGGTATGTGGGCGCGCTTCGGTGTATGCAACTATGGGTAAGGTTGGGAATTTCTAT
>DASXQC010000106.1:0-7416 GCA_036493235.1 Reyranella sp. | reverse complement strand
ATGGTCAGGGGACCCGACTGCTCGTGCTTCTTGAAGTTGGTGTAGGGGTGCAGGTGATGCGCAATGTCGCGGGCGGCGTTGGAATTGCCGCGGAAGCTGCGTGAAACGTCGTTCATGGGATCGCACCCCTTATTGGAATCGCAGAGAATAAGCACGATAGAAGGCCGTCGGAAGCCTGTCCAACGGATGTGTTTTGGGCCGGCCTGTGAGAAAATCTTGGCGTTTGACGACCCCTCAGAGGCGGTGCAATTTGCCGCGCTAAGATATGCGCCTGTGCATGGGGCAGGGCTGTTGGAGGGAATTTGATGAGGTTCAGCTTCCGTCGTTCCGTGGCGATCAGCGCCATGATGTGCGCCGTGTTAATGGCCGGGTCGGCCGATGCCAAGACGTTCAGATGGGCTAACTCGGGCGACGTAAGCTCGATGGACCCGTACGCCCGCCAGGAAACCTTCCTGCTGACCTTCACCTCGAACATCTATGAGCCGCTGGTGCGGCGTGACAGGGACCTCAAGCTCGAGCCGGCGCTGGCGGTGAAGTGGGGCCAGACCGATCCGACGCACTGGTACTTCGACCTACGCAAGGACGTGAAGTTCTCCGACGGCACGCCGTTCAACGCTGACGACGTGGTCTTCTCGATCAACCGCGCCAACGGCCCGGGTTCCAACGTCAATGGCAACTTCGGGTCGATGGAGTCGATCAAGAAGGTCAACGATTACCGCGTCGAGGTGACGACCCGCGTTCCCGATCCGCTGCTCGCCGACAAGTGGGCGTCGATCGGCATCATGTCCAAGGTGTGGTGCGAGAAGAACAACGCCGCCAACGCCGCGGACATGGTCAAGAACGAAGAGAACTACGCGACTCGCAATGCCATGGGCACCGGCCCCTTCACGCTGAAGGAACGCCGCGCGGGCGAGAAGACCATCCTGGTTGCCAACCCGACCTGGTGGGATAAGCCGACGCATAACCTGACTGAAGTGATCTTCACGCCGGTGCCGAACGCCGCAACCCGGGTCGCGGCGCTGAAGTCGGGCGACATCGACATGACCTACGAGGTCCCGCCCGCCGACACCGAGAGCCTCAAGAAGGATCCCAACATCAAGGTGCTGGAAGGCCCCGAGACCCGCGTCGTCTATCTCGGCTTCGACGAGGAGCGTGACGAGCTGGTCGAGTCGAACGTCAAGGGCAAGAACCCCTACAAGGACAAGCGTGTCCGCGAGGCGATGTTCCGCTCGATCGACGTCGAGGCGATCAAGCGCACCGTGATGCGCGGCCAGTCTTTCCCGACCATGCTGATGGTGGCGCCGGGCATCAACGGCTACACCAAGGATCTCGACAAGCGCCCGCCGCTGCTGAAGCCGGACGAGGCCAAGAAGCTGCTGGCCGACGCCGGCTATCCGAGCGGTTTCGAGACCGGTATGGACTGCCCGAACGATCGCTACGTCAACGACGAGAAGATCTGCCAGGCCGTCGTATCGATGCTGGCCAAGATCGGCATCAAGGTGAACCTGCGCGCCCAGACCCGCAGCCTGTACTTCGCCAAGATCCTGCGCAGCACCTCGGACGGCAAGCCGTCGAACACCAGCTTCTTCATGCTGGGCTGGTCGCCGGCCACCACCTACGACGTGCACAACGTGCTCGAGCAGCTGATCCAGACGCCGAACATCAAGACCAAGAAGGGTC
The DNA here is from genome assembly GCA_036493235.1 of Reyranella sp. Taxonomy (GTDB): domain Bacteria; phylum Pseudomonadota; class Alphaproteobacteria; order Reyranellales; family Reyranellaceae; genus Reyranella. The sequence goes on along the minus strand of DASXQC010000106.1, from coordinate 5,736 downwards.
TGTTCAATCCCGGCGGCTACTCGAACCCCAAGCTCGACGCGCTGGCGGACAAGATCGAGGTCGAGACGGACAAGGCCAAGCGTGATGCCATGATTCACGAGGCGACCAAGATCTACACCGAGGACTACGCCTACATCCCGCTGCACCAGCAGGCGCTGGTGTGGGCGATGCGCAAGAACGTCGACCTGGTCCAGCCGGCCGACAATTCATTCCCGCTGCGCTTCGTGAATATCAAGTAGCCTGCGGCACTTAAACGACCGGCCCCGCCGCCCCAGGCGTGCGGGGCCGGTTCCGTTTTGGCTCCGATCCTGCTAGGGGTCGGGCGGTCTAGAACTCATCAAGAAATGCTCGCTTTCATCCTGAGACGCCTGGTCCAGTCGGTCGCTGTCCTGCTGGTGGTCGGGCTCGTGTCCTTTTCGCTGTTCCGCTATGTCGGCGACCCGATCAACGGCATGGTCGGCCAGGACACGCCCGCCAGCGAACGTGAGGCGCTGAAGGAGAAGCTCGGCCTCAACGATCCGGCGCCGGTCCAGTTTCTCCACTTCATCGGCAATGCCGCCAAGGGCTGGTTCGGCCTCAGCTACCGCACCTCCGAGCCGGTCAACCGCATGATCCTGGAGCGCCTGCCGGCGACCCTCGAGCTCTCCTTCTGCGCCGCCATGTTCGCCTTGCTGATCGGCGTGCCGATGGGCGTCTATACCGGCCTTTATCCACGACATTGGAGCAGTCGGGCGCTGCAGGCGGTCTCGCTGCTCGGCGTGTCGCTGCCGACCTTCGTGATCGGCATCCTGCTGATCCTGGTCTTCTCGGTGATGCTGCGGTGGCTGCCATCGTTCGGCCGCGGCGAGACCGTGAACCTCGGTTGGTGGACCACCGGCTTCCTGCGCTGGAAGGGCATCGAGGCGCTGATCATGCCGGCGATCACGCTGGGCCTGTTCCAGCTCACGCTGATCATGCGGCTGGTGCGCTCGGAGATGCTCGAGGTGATGCGCACCGACTACATCAAGTTCGCGCGTGCCCGCGGCCTCACCAACCGCGCCATCAACTTCGGCCATGCGCTCAAGAACACCTTGGTGCCGGTGATCACCATCACCGGCCTGCAACTCGGCAGCATCATCGCCTTCTCGGTCGTGACCGAGACGGTGTTCGCCTGGCCGGGCGTCGGCCAGCTCTTCATCCAGTCGGTGCAGTTCGTCGACATCCCGGTGATGGCGGCCTACCTGATGCTGATCGGCTTGCTGTTCGTGTTGATCAACCTGGCCGTCGACCTGCTCTACTTCGCCGTCGATCCGCGCCTGCGGGGCGGCGGCCTCGCGCGCTCCGGAGGGCACTGAGCATGGCCCAGTGGATCGCCCGCGCCGCCGACAGCGATATCTGGTGGAGCTTCAAGTCTTCCGCCACGACAGTGATCGCCGCTGCCGTCACGCTGCTGATCATCGTCATCGCCTTCCTGTCGCCGGTCCTGGCGCCGCACACGCCGTTCGATCCGTCGACCTTGAGCCTGGCCGATGGCCTGAAGCCGCCGGTCTTCATGGGCGACGACGGCGACTGGTCGTTCCCGCTCGGCACCGACGACCAGGGTAGAGACGTGCTCTCCTCGATCATGTACGGCACGCGGTTGTCGCTCGAGGTCGGCTTCGCCTCGGTCGTGGTGGCGATGCTGCTCGGCATCACCCTCGGCCTGTTCAGCGGCTATTTCGGCGGTGCGGTCGATTCGGTGATCATGCGCATCGCCGACGTGCAGCTCACCTTTCCGGCGATCCTGGTGGCGCTGCTGATCGATGGCATCGTGCGCGGCATCCTGACAAGCCAGCGCCATGACGAAATCGCGGTGTTCGTTATTGTCGGCGCGATCGGACTCAGTTTCTGGGTCCAGTACGCCCGCACCGTACGCGGCTCGGTGCTGGTCGAGAAGAACAAGGAGTACGTCCAGGCAGCCCGGGTGATCGGCCTGTCGCCGGTGCTGATCATGTTCCGGCACGTGCTGCCCAACGTCACCGGGCCGGTGCTGGTGATCGCCACCATCAATCTCGGCCTCGCCATCATCACTGAGGCGACGCTCTCGTTCCTCGGCGTCGGCCTGCCGTCGACCCAGCCCTCGCTCGGCACCTTGATCCGGCTCGGCAACGAGCTGTTGCAGTCGGGCGAATGGTGGATCACGCTCTTCCCGTCGATCACCCTGGCGGCGTTGGTGCTGGCGGTGAACCTGCTGGGCGACTGGCTGCGCGACGCTTTGAACCCGAAGCTGCGCTGATGGCCACCAACAATCCGCCGCTCTTGGAAGTAAAGAACCTCCGCGTCGAGTTCCCGACTCGGCGTGGCACGCTGCTTGCTGTCGACAATGTCTCATTCGAGATATCGCCCGGTGAGGTGCTGGGTGTGGTGGGCGAATCGGGTGCCGGCAAGTCGCTGACCGGAAACGCCATCATCGGCCTGCTCGAGCCGCCGGGCCGCATTGCTGCCGGCGAGATTCGCCTCGAAGGCCGGCGCATCGACAACCTGCCCTACGAGGAGATGCGCAAGGTCCGCGGTGCGCGCATCGGCGCTATCTTTCAGGATCCGCTGACGAGTCTGAACCCGCTTTATTCGGTCGGACGCCAGCTGGTCGAGACCATCCAGACGCACACGCAGCTATCGGCCACGGCAGCCCGTGCGCGGGCGCTCGAACTCCTGAAGGAAGTCGGCATTCCCGGCGCCGAGCACCGCCTCGATCACTATCCGCACCAGTTCTCCGGCGGGATGCGCCAGCGCGTGGTGATCGCGCTCGCGCTCTGCGCCGGCCCGCGTCTGATCGTGGCCGACGAGCCGACCACCGCGCTCGACGTCTCGATCCAGGCGCAGATCATCGCCCTGCTGAAGCGCCTCTGCCGCGACCATCAGACGGCGGTGATGCTGGTGACGCACGACATGGGCGTGATCGCCGAGACGGCCGACCGCGTCGCCGTCATGTACGCCGGCCGCATCGCCGAGATCGGCCCGGTGCGTGACGTGATCAAGCACGCTCAGCACCCGTACACCAAGGGGCTGATGGGCTCGATCCCGCATCTCGGCGAGCGTGGCGAGCAGCTGACCCAGATCGACGGCTCGATGCCGCGCCTGACCGAAATCCCCAGAGGCTGCGCCTTCAACCCGCGTTGTACCTTGCGCGGCGAGCGCTGCCTGGTCGACAGGCCCGAACTGATGGCGGCGGGCGCGAGCCGCGCCGCTTGCTGGCTGCACGATGACCGGGGCGTCGGCGCTCCTGTCGCGAGGGAGCTGGCCGATGCCTGAGTTCGTCCAGATCGATGGACTGAAGCGCTACTTCGATGTCTCCGCGCCGTGGCTGGTGCGCAAGCTCGAGAACCGGCCGCGCCAGGTCGTGCAGGCGGTCGACGGCGTCGACATCGCCATCGCCAAGGGGGAGACCTTCTCGCTGGTAGGCGAATCGGGCTGCGGCAAGTCGACGGTCGCGCGCCTGGTCGTCGGCCTCTATCCGCCGACCGCGGGCAGGATCGAATTCGACGGTCACGACATGGCTCAGCGCCGCGGCGGAGCCGACCACTCGGCCCTGCGCCGCCGGCTGCAGATGATCTTCCAGGACCCCTATGCCAGCCTCAATCCGCGCTGGCGGGTGTTCGATATCATCGCCGAGCCGATCCGCGCCTTCGGCCTCGCCCAGGACAAGGCGGATCTGCGCAAACAGGTCGAGGACCTCTTGCGTCAGGTGCGTCTGACGCCGGCCGACGGCGCCAAGTTCCCGCACGAGTTTTCCGGCGGCCAGCGCCAGCGCATCTCGATCGCGCGTGCGCTGGCGAGCCGTCCGGAATTTCTGGTGTGCGACGAGCCGACCTCGGCGCTCGATGTATCGGTGCAGGCGCAGATACTGAACCTGATGATGGACCTGCAGCGTCGGCTGCAGCTCACCTATCTGTTCATCAGCCACAACCTCGCGGTCGTCTATCACATCTCGACGCGCGTCGGCGTGATGTACCTCGGCCGCGTGGTCGAGCAGGCGCCGACCGACACACTGTTCCGGCGTCCCAAGCATCCGTATACGCGGATGCTGCTCGACACGATCCCCGACCTCGAGATGACCGGCCGCCAGCGCACGCCGGTCGGCGGCGAAGTGCCGAGCCCGATCAATCCGCCCAGCGGCTGCACCTTCCATCCGCGCTGCCCGTTCGCTAACGAACGCTGCAAGGTCGAGCGGCCGAAGGCGCTGCCGATCGAGGGCGGCACGGTCGCCTGCCACGGCATCGAGGAAGGCCGCATCCCGGTCGAAGAGCGGAGCTACGAAAAAGCCTCGTAGATATGCGTCAGATCATGACCCGGCGGTCGTCTTCGCTTGACCCCGCGCGATGCTAACGTACGATCCGCTGCCTTTTTCACTCATCCGTTTGGAGAGTCCGCATGCCGGTGATCAACCGCATCGCCTCGTTTCATAAGGACATGACTGCGTGGCGCCACGACATCCATAGCCACCCCGAGACGGCCTTCGAGGAAGTGCGCACCGCCGACATTGTTGCGGAGAAGTTGAAATCGTTCGGCATCGAAGTGCATCGCGGCCTCGCCAAGACCGGCGTGGTGGGCGTGCTGCGCTCGGGCAATTCCAAGCGGGCGATCGGCCTGCGCGCCGACATGGACGCGCTCGACGTCCACGAGACCAACGAGTTCGAGCACAAGTCGACGATCCCCGGCAAGATGCACGCCTGCGGCCATGACGGCCACACGGTGATGCTGCTGGGCGCCGCCAAGTACCTCGCCGAGACCAAGAACTTCGACGGCACCGTCCACTTCATCTTCCAGCCGGCCGAGGAGAACGAAGGCGGTGGCCGCGTGATGGTCGAGGAGGGGCTGTTCGACAAGTTCCCCTGCGAGGGCGTCTACGGCATGCACAACATCCCGGGCGTCCCGGTCGGCCGCTTCGCCGTCCGCCCCGGCCCGATGATGGCCGCCTATGACATCTTCGAGGTCGTCATCAAGGGCGTCGGTGCGCACGGCGCGATGCCGCACCACGGCATCGATCCGGTGGTGGTCGGCTCGCACATCGTCACCGCCCTGCAGTCGATCGTGGCGCGCAACCTCGACCCGATGGACACCGCGGTGGTCTCGACCACTCAGATCCATGCCGGCGACACCTGGAACGTGATCCCGCAGGAATGCGTGCTGCGCGGCACCGTGCGCACCTTCAAGAAATCGGTGCAGGACATGATCGAGTCCAAGATCGAGAAGATCGCGCGCAACGTCGCCGCGGGCTTCGGCGCCGAGGTCACCAAGTGGCGCTACGAGCGGCGCTATCCCGCGACCGTCAACACGGTGCAGGAGACCGAGTTCGCGGCCCAGGCTGCCTCGGCGCTGGTCGGCATCGAGAACGTCAACCGCAACCCGACGCCGGCGATGGGCAGCGAGGACTTCGCCTGGATGCTGCTGAAGAAGCCGGGCTGCTACATCTGGGTCGGCAACGGCGACGGCGAAGGCTCGTGCATGGTCCACAATCCGGGCTACGACTTCAACGACGACATCCTGCCGATCGGCGCTTCGTACTGGGCGACCCTGGTCGAGCAGCAGCTGTCGCGGCAGGCAATGCCGCAAGCCGCGGAGTAGCTTACCAACCTCGCCGACTGCCGTGGCTCATCCCTACGCGAACCTAAGGATCGGCCTCGCCACCATGCACGAGAAGGAACGGGCGCTGGCGGCGCCGTTCCGTCGCGTGCTGGGGGCCGAGATCGTCGTCCCGCCGATCGACACCGACACGCT
>DASXQC010000105.1:0-9376 GCA_036493235.1 Reyranella sp. | reverse complement strand
GTCGTGGCGCTCGTGGAGTTGCTGGCTAGGCTCGCCCTGCAGGCGGTTGACGATGCGGCCCCGCTTCACGGCAGGACGCGCGCCGATCTCGTCGGCCCAACGGTTGACGTTCTTGTACTCGTGCACGGCGAGGAATTCCTTCGCGCCGTAGAGCAGGCCCTTGGCGAGGCCGCCGTACCATGGCCATACCGCGATGTCGGCGATGGTGTAGTCGTCGCCGCCCAGGAACTTGGCATCCGCCAGCCGCCGCTCGAGCACGTCGAGCTGCCGCTTGGCTTCCATTGCGAAGCGGTCGATTGCGTATTCGATCTTGGTCGGCGCGTAGGCGTAGAAGTGGCCGAAGCCGCCGCCGAGATAGGGCGCGCTGCCCATCTGCCAGAACAGCCACGACAGGCACTCGGCCCGCGCCGCGGGCTCAGTTGGCACAAGCGCGCCGAACTTCTCGGCGAGATAGAGCAGGATCGCGCCTGACTCGAACACGCGGACGGGCTTGGGCCCGCTGCGGTCGACCAGCGCCGGGATCTTGGAGTTCGGGTTGGCGGCGACGAAGCCTGAGCCGAACTGGTCGCCGTCGCCGATCTTGATCAGCCAGGCGTCGTATTCGGCACCCTTCTTGCCGAGCGCCAGCAGCTCCTCGAGCATGATGGTGACCTTCTGGCCGTTCGGCGTGCCGAGCGAATAGAGCTGCATCGGATGCTTGCCGATCGGCAGCTCCTTGTCGTGCGTCGGGCCGGCGATCGGGCGGTTGATGTTGGCGAAGCGGCCGCCATTGGCCTTGTTCCAGGTCCAGACCTTCGGGGGCGCGTAGTCGGTGCTCATGGTCGAATTCCTTTGCCTGAGGCGGGAGAGTTGGCCGCACTATGCCCCCGCCGGCGGCGCTGGTTCAAATGAGGACAACGAATGACTGCTTTCAACGGGCTTGGGCTGCACCTCGGAAACCTGTCCCGCCTCTCGGACGCGAAAACCCGTTCGATCAGTCCGGAGAATTTCACCGGCGCGCCCGGCCAGGGTGGCCGCGCGACCGAGGGCACCGGCTTCTCGCCGTCCCGCACGCTGGGCCAGGGCTGGAAGGTCTCGCCCAGCATCCTCATCGGACCCGGCAAGACCGCCACGCTGGCCGACATCCAAGGGCCCGGCGCGCTCCAGCATATCTGGATGACCATGCTCGGCGGCCGCTGGCGTTTCCTGATCCTGCGCATCTATTGGGACGACCAGGAGGTGCCGTCGGTCGAATGCCCGGTCGGCGACTTCTTCGCCAACGGGTGGGGCCGCTATGCCGCCGTGAACTCGCTGGCGGTTTGCGTCAATCCGGGGCGCGCCTTCAACTGCTACTGGGAGATGCCGTTCCGCAGGCGCTGCCGCGTCACGCTCACGAACATGGATGACGTGGTGACCACCCTCTACTACCAGATCGACTACACGCTGACCGAGGTGCCGGACGACGCGGCCTACTTCCACGCGAGCTTCCGTCGCACCAATCCGCTGCCCTACAAGAGCGACTACACGATCATCGACAGCATCGCCGGCAAGGGCCACTACGTCGGCACCTACATGGCGTGGGGCAGCAACAACACCGGCTGGTGGGGCGAAGGCGAGATCAAGTTCTTCATCGACGACGACAAGCAGTTCCCGACCATCTGCGGCACCGGCACCGAGGACTATTTCTGCGGCGCGTACGATTTCGACATCGGCGTCGGCGAACGGGACCAACCGCACGCCTACTCCGTGTTCTCGAGTCCCTACGCCGGCCTCTGCCAGGTGATCCGCCCCGACGGCGTCTACCAGTCGCAGCAGCGCTTCGGGATGTACCGCTGGCACATCATGGACCCGGTGCGCTTCGAGACCGGACTCCGAGTCACCATCCAGGCCCTCGGCTGGCGCCCCGACCCCGAGCGCCGCTATCTCCCGCTGCAGGACGACCTCGCCTCCGTCGCCTTCTGGTACCAGACCCTGCCGACCTCCCCGCTGAAACCCTTGCCCAACCGCGACTATCTCGAGGTGATCTAGTCTTGTGCCGAGGGCTCGCCACTTCAGTGGCGCGTCATGCTCTTTCGGACCGCGGCCAAAAGACGAAATCGTTTCGCGCGCGAAACGCTTCGACACAACCTCGGTCGCTGAATTGCTCTATGTTCGCCGCTGGACATCCAAGCCGGCTGGCTCAACCTTCCGGTCCCCCTCGCCGTCGGAAATGCAAAACAAGCCTCTCGCGGAACGCTCCATCCTGCTCGTGGAGGATGACATCATCCTGTCCACCGACGTTGCGTTCGCCCTGACCGAAGCGGGCTGCAGGGCTGTCGTGCCGGCGACTGCGAACGCCGCCGCACTGTCCGCCTTGGTACACTACGTCTTCGACGCGGCGATCCTCGACGTGAATGTGCAGGACGAGTGGGTCTTCCCGGTCGCCAATGCGCTGGACACGGTCGGCATCCCTTTCCTCTTCCTGAGCGCCTACTCGCACGATTCGATTCCCGCCCAGCATCGCGGGCGGCCCTTCATCCAGAAGCCGCACCATCGGGAGGGCCTGCTCGTCGCGCTGGTCGAGCTGATGGACGGCGAGCCTCAGCCCACAGCCGCGAACGACGAGTTGACCGGCAACAGGACCGGGTGATCGCCGGACATGCTATGGAATGCCGACCATGAGGATCGGCATCATCTCCGACACGCACGGTCTGCTGCGCCCCGAGGCGTGCGAGCGACTGGCGGGCGTCGACCATATCATCCATGCCGGCGACATCGGCCGGCCCGAGGTGATTGCCGGACTGCGTGAGCTCGCACCGACCACGGCGATACGGGGAAACATCGACACGGGCCCGTGGGCGGACGACCATCCGCACACCGAATGGCTGACGCTCGGCGGCCGGACCTTCTACGTGCTGCACAACCTCGCCGACCTCGATCTCGATCCGGCCGCTGCCGGCATCGACGTGGTCGTCTCGGGTCATTCGCATCAGCCGAAGATCGAGACCGTCGGCGGCGTGCTCTACCTCAATCCGGGAAGCGCGGGGCCGCGCCGCTTCACCCTGCCGATCGCCCTCGCGACTGTCGAGCTCGGCGGTAACGGCCTGCGGCCCCAGATTCATCAGATTGGCGGGCCGCCTCCCGTGTAGGCGGGTACGCGCCGACGCCATTCAACTTCCACTTGTGCACAGGGCGGACACAGCACAGTGCTGTAGGCTGAAAGCCGGACCGCAAGGAGGCAAGATGCCGGCGCCTCGAGGAAAGCTTACCGACCTTCCCGACATCTCCGCCTATGTGATGGCTCACGCGGCGGGAATCGCCTGGGCATTGGCCGTCAACCCCACGATCTTCCGCAGCCTCGTCGCCCTGGGATATCGGGATCATCTGCTGTCGGCGGGGATTGCGAACAGCATCGTGATATCCGCCGTCGTGCTGCTGATCTTCCTGCTGCTGCGCAAGGCGATGGCAGGATCATCAGGCGCGCCGCCGCCTCCTGCCGATCGACCGGCTCCTCCGCCGAAGTTCACCGACCTTCCCGAGCTCTCCGCCTATGTGCTCGCCCACGCAGCGGGCATCGCCTGGGGCGCGACCGTCACCCCCATGATCTTCCGCAGCCTGATCGCTCAGGGGGCTCGCAATCTCATGCCGTTGGGCATTGCGATCAGCATCGCGGTATCCATCGCCGTGCTGCTGATCTTCCTGGTCCTCCGCAAGGCGATGGCGGGATCATCGGGCGCGCCGGGTTGAAGATCACACGAGGCGGCACGGCTGATCGCCGTCGCTGTCCTCGGCTGCGAACCTACCCCTTGAAGCCTTCCGGCGGATCGCACGGACGGGTGCCGAGCTCGCCCGGGATCGAGACCTCGAGGATCTCCATCTCTTCGGAGGTGCGGGTCTCGTTGTGGCGCAGGTAGCCCGGGATGAAGAGCGAATCGCCCTCCTCGACCTTGAGCGTGCGGCCGTCCTCGAACTGCAGCTCGACCCAGCCCTTCATGATGTAGATGAACTGGCCGTCGCACTCGTGATAGTGCCAGCCGGTCGGCTCGCTGAGGCCCTGCGTGGCCTTCATGACCTGGGCGCGCATCGCGCCGGCGCTGCCGTCGGCCACGCCGAGATCGCGGTAAGTGAAGAAGTCGCGCCGGCCCTTCACGAGCACGGGCTCGGCGATGCGACCATGGGCGACCTTCTGGCCGGCGATCTTCTGTTGCGAGAGCGTGACGGAGTCGGGAGCCATGAGTTCCTCCTTTGATTTAACGCAAGTGATTTACGGTGAGGGTCGCGCCGCCGTGCCGGCGTTGCAAGCCCGAATCATCCCAACTGTCGAAGCATACGCCGCCGAGGTGTGCGAGTCCGCACATCCGTCGGTTCCGGCTCTGTGGTACAAGATTTCGTAATACTATCAACCGCAGATAGTGGAGATACAGATGGCGACCTATACCCGACAGAACGTATGGGATGCGGGCGGCAAGGACGGCTGGGGCGACACGGTCCTGTGGTATGCCCGCGGCGTCCAGGCGATGAAGGACAAGCGGACCGACGGACTCGACAACCGCGTCGGCTGGCGCTTTTTCGGCGGCATGCACGACTTCATCGCCGCCAACTGGCAGCGCGTGAAGTATTACACGCCGGGCGAGACGATGCCCAAGGGCACCGACCTCGCAACCTTTTGGCACCAGTGCCAGCACGGCAGCTGGTACTTCCTGCCGTGGCATCGCGGATACTTGTTGGGACTAGAGGCCGTCGTGCGCGACGCTGTCGTCAAGGCGGGCGGGCCGGCGGACTGGGCGCTGCCCTACTGGAACTATTTCGCCGACGGCCAGAGCGACCTGCCGCCGGCCTTCGCAACGCCCGACTGGCCCGACGGCAAAGGCGACAACCCGCTCTACACGCCGTTCCGCTACGGCCCCGACGATCCCGACGGCAAGGGTGGCGGCAGGGTCTGGGTGCCGACCGGCGACGACGGTGCCACGCTCGACGGCATGAGCTGCACCGCCTTCATCAGTCCGGACGACAACGCGCCCGAGGGCTTCGGCGGCATCCAGACCAGCTTCATCAATCGCGGCGGCAACCATGGCGGCATCGAGAGCCATCCGCATGATGACGTACATGTGCTGGTGGGCGGCGGCTGGAACACCACGCCACCGGGGCTGATGACCTCGCCGATCACGGCCGGCCTCGATCCGATCTTCTACCTGCACCACGCCAACATCGACCGGCTGTGGGAAGCCTGGAAGGCGAGCGCCATCGCCCAGGGCGACCCGACCACGGTGGACGACTGGATGAAGGGACCGACCAACGCCGATCCCACGGCGCGCTCGTTCATCATGCCCAAGGTCGACGGCACGACCTGGACCTATACGCCCGGCGACGTGCACGACCTCTCCAAGCTCGACTACACTTACGACGACCTTGCCGCCCCCGCCTCTGCGGCCGTGCCGGCGCCGCAGGCGCGGCTTGCCGCGCTCGGCTTAGCGCCCGCGGTTGCTGCTGCCGCCACCAGACAGGGAGCTTTCGCCATGGCCACCGCGCCAAAGACTTCCGAGCTGATGGGCGCCACCGGTGTGCTGCGCGTGTCGGGCGCGGAGGCCAAGACCTCGCTGTCGATCGACAGTGGCGTGCACCGCCGCTTCGCCGCCAGCCTCGCGGCGGCACCGCAGACGGCCAAGCCCGACCGCGTGTTCCTGCGGCTCGAGAACATCAAGTCGAACAACGAGGGCGTGCCGCTCGCCGTCTATGTCGGCCTGCCCGACGGCACCGAGCACATGGCGGGCAGCGTCTCGCTGTTCGGCCTGCGCGCGGCCTCGCAGCCCAGCGGCGATCACGCCGGCAACGGCATGACCCATGTGATCGAGGTCTCGAAGATCCTCGACCAGCTGCACGCCCGCGGGGCGCTGGAGGCCGGCAAGCTCACCGTCCGCGTCGTGCCGCGCCATCCGGTCCCCGACTCGGCCAGCCTGTCGATCGGCCGCATCAGCCTCTACCGCCGGCCCGGCTGAGGCGTGCGCGTCGCCCTCCTCCTCACCGGCCTGTCGCTCGCGGCCTGGGCGGCGCTGCTGTCGGGTGCCGCCGATTCGGTCGACGCGCTGCTCTGCGGGTCGACCGACATGCGCATCGCCTCACCGTTGCCGCTGCTGGCCTTCGCCTCGCCGGCGTCGCTCGTCGCGGGCTGGGCGCTGATGGTGCTGGCGATGATGACGCCGCTGATCGCGCGGCCGCTGCTGCATGTCCGCGAGCAGAGCCTGGCGCGGCGGCAGCGGCGCGCGATGCTGCTGTTCGTCGCGGGCTACGGCTCGGTGTGGCTGGCCGCGGGCCTGGTCCTGCAGCCGCTCGCTTGGCTGCTACCGTCCCTGGTGCCCGGCGCGCCGTGGGCCGGCGTTGCCGTTGCCGCGCTGGTCGCGGTCGTCTGGCAGATGTCGCCGGCCAAGCAGGCCTGCCTCAATCGTTGCCATCGCCAACCCGCACTCGCGGCGTTCGGCCTGGAGGCCGATCTCGATACGCTGGGCTTCGGCGTCGGCCATGGGCTGTGGTGCGTCGCCGCCTGCGGGCCGCTGATGCTGCTGGCAGAAAACGGGCAGGCCATCGGCCTCTGGCTGGCGATGCCGGTCACTGCATTGTTCATCCTCGCCGAGCGGTTCGAATGGCCCGGTCCGTTCGTCTGGAGTTTGCGCCTGCCATTGCGCGCGGCCAGGGTTGCAGCCAGCAGACTGTGCCGGGTCCTCGTGGCCTGATCAGGACAGCAGCGTCACCGCGGACGCCGCCGCGGCGCCGAGGATGACGACCAGCCACGGCGGCGTCTTCCACGAGGCGAGCAGCAGCAGCGCCACCGCGGCTATCGCGAAATCGGCCGGCGTGTGGATCGCGCTGGTCCAGACCGGCGTGTAGAGCGCGGCCAGCAGCAGTCCGACCACCGCGGCGTTCACGCCCTTCAGCACCGAGCGCATCGCCGGATGCTGGCGAAACCAACTCCAGAACGGCAGCGGCCCGATGGCGAGGAAGAACGACGGCAGGAAGATGCCGGCGAGGCACAAGAGCCCGCCGGTCCAGCCGTTCGGCGGCTGGTTCATCACCGTGCCGAGATAGGCCGCGAAGGTGAACAGCGGCCCCGGCACCGCCTGCGCTGCGCCATAGCCCGCGAGGAAGGCGTCGTTGCCGACCCAGCCCGGCTGCACGGTGGCCGCCTGCAGCAGCGGCAGCACGACATGGCCGCCGCCGAACACCAGCGAGCCCGAGCGATAGAAGGCGTCGAACACCGTGAGCGTATGACTGCCGGTCGAGGACGCGGCCAGCGGCAGGCCGAACAGCAGCGCGAAGAACAGCACGATCGCGCCGATCGACCACAGCCGGCCGATGCGCACCGGCAAGGGCGTGAAGACGATCGCCTCGCCCGGCAGGGCGACCCAGCCGATCAGCCCGCCCGCGACGATCGCGCCGACCTGGCCGAGCGTCGACGGCACCGCCAGCACCAGGATGGTGGCTGCCGCCGCGATCGCCAGCCGCTCGCGGTCGGGGCAGAGGTTTTTCGCCATGCCCCACACCGCTTGCGCCACCACCGCGACGGCGACGATCTTGAGGCCATGCAGCCAGCTCGCGTTCGCAAGGTCGCCGACCGCGGACACGCCGTAGCCGAACGCGATCATCGCCAGCGCTGACGGCAGGGTGAAGCCGAGCCACGCCGCCAGTGCGCCGAGGATGCCCGCGCGCATCACGCCGACCATGATGCCGACCTTGCTGCTCGCCGGTCCCGGCAGGAACTGGCTGAGCGCCACGATGTCGGCGTAGTGCTCCTCGCTCAGCCAGCGGCGGCGGCCGACGAACTCGCTGCGGAAGAAGCCGAGATGGGCGACCGGCCCGCCGAAGCTGGTGAGGCCGAGCCGCAGGAAGACGAGGAACACCGTCAGCGGGTTGTCCGAGGAATCGCCGTCGGGCGTGCCCGCCTTGACGGTCATCGCGGCGAGGTCACTTCCTCTGCGAGCACCTCGCCGTTGACGACGGCGTCGCGGTCGACCTTGCCGGCGAGGAAGTCGATCACGTTGCCGGCGGAGTCCCAGCCCATGCGGCGCAGGCCCTCGGTCGTGCTGGCCGCGACGTGCGGCGTCACGATCAGGTTGTCGTGCGCCAGCATCGCCGGCGGCTCGACCATCGGCTCGTCGCGCAGCACGTCGACGCCGGCGACGGCGAGGTGTCCGGAGCGCAGCGCCGCGTCGAGTGCCGCCTCGTCGACCAGCGTGCCGCGTGCGGTGTTGATCAGGATGGCGCCCTTCTTCATCTGCGCCAGGAACGTGGCGTTCACCAGGCCGCGCGTCTTGTCGTTCGCCGGGATGTGCACGGTCACGATGTCGGCGCGGGCGAGACCTGCGTCGCGCTCCTTGATCGCCTCGTAGCCCGCGCCGCGGATCGTGCCGGCGGGGATGTAGGGATCGTGCACCATCACCTTCACGCCGAAGGCGGTGCAGAGCCGCGCCACCCGCGTGCCGATGCGGCCGAAGCCGATGATCAGGATGCTGCGTCCGCCCAGCTCGATCGTGTTGGACTGGCCGCGAACCTTCCAGTTGCCCTGCCGCACCGCAGCCGACACGCCGACGACGTTGCGTGCGAGCGAGAGCATCAGCATCAGCGCATGCTCGGCCACTGACGCGGCATTGGCCTCGGGCGTGATCATCAGGGCGATGCCGCGCTTGGTGAGCGCTGGCACGTCGACCAGGTCGTAGCCGACGCCGTGCCGGCAGACGACCTTCAGCCGCTCGGCGTGCTTCAGCAGTGCTTCGTCGACCACCGTGCCGCGCACGATCAGGCCGTCGGCCTGGCGCAGGCGCTCAGCCAGCGATTCGTTGGAGGACTTGCCCGGATGGTCGAGCGTCACGCCCGGCGCCTTCAAAAGGCGCTCGATTCCCTCGGGATGAATAGGATCGGCAACGACGATATGGGGCATGGACGCACTCTTTGCGGATGTCGACAATGCATACGCCAAAACGACGATCCGGGAGGGAAGAAAGATGACCGACACACCGACCTTCGGCCGCTATGCGGAGATTCCAGTCGACAAGATGACGCCCGAGCAGAAGGAAGGCTACGCGGCGATGATGGAATCGCGCGGCCGCCTGCCGGGCCCGAACAAGATCTGGATCCACAATCCCAAGCTCGCCAAGGTGATCGGGCCGTTCGGCGCGCACTTCCAGCCCGGCAAATACTCGCTCTCCGAACGCGAGCGCGAGATCGCGGTGTGCGTCATCACCAGCCATTGGCGCTCGGCCTATCCGACTTCGGCGCACGAGCGGATCGGCAAGCAGGTCGGCCTGCCCGCCGACAAGGTGGACGCGATCCTGTCCGGCCTGCCGACCCACTTCGACGACGAGCGCGAGCAGGTCGTCTACGAGATGGCCATCGCGCTGACCAACGGCCGCTGGGTGCCGCGCGGCCT
>DASXQC010000104.1:0-5502 GCA_036493235.1 Reyranella sp. | reverse complement strand
ATCATCGCCGGCTCGTCGACCGTCGAGCCGCGACCGGTGTTCACGAACAGCGCCGTCTTCTTCATCTTGCGGAAATGCTGCTCCTGCATCAGGTGATGCGCGTCCTTCGTCCCGGGCGCGTGCATGGAGATGATGTCGGAGCGCTGCAGCAGCTCGTCGTAGCCTACCGGCTGCACGCCGTGCTCGCTCATCACCAGCTCCTCGATGTAGGGATCGTAAGCCAGCATCTGGAAGCCGAACGGAGCGGCGCGCTTGGCGACCGCGCGCGCGACGTGGCCGAACGAGATGAAGCCCAGCGTCATGCCCATCAGGCGCGGGAACTGGTAGAGCATCGGCCGGGCCTTGCCCCACTCGCCCTTGCGCACCATCTGGTCCTGCACCACCAGGCGCCGCCAGGAGGCGAGGATCAAGGTCATCGCATGGTCGGCCACCTCCTCGATGAAGGTGTCAGGGCAGTTGGTGACCGGGATGCCGAGCGCCGTGGCGGCATCGACATCGACCGAATCGACGCCGACGCTGGCGAGCGACACGACCTTCAGCTTCTTGCCGGCGTTGATGATCTTGGCGGTGATGCGCGGCCGGCCCTTGCCGTAGATCGCATCGGCGTCGACCGCTGCGGCGGCCAGCTCGTCCTCGCCGCCCTTGACCTCGACGATTTCCGCGCCGATGCCGGCCAAGGCCTCCATCTCGAGCGAATGGTCGGCGCCCGGAACGCCGGTGCCCGGGCCGGCGGTTGTCACGATCTTGAATTTCGCCACGGCTAGTCTCCTCCAGTGCGTTGGACGCACTCTAGCGTATTATCCCAGCGGTCCAAGACGGGGGAACCGATGCCGGCAGGGCAGAATGTGTTGTTGATCGTGGTCGACCAGTGGCGCGGCCTCATGCTGCCCAAGCTCGGCGCGGACTACCTGAAGCTGCCCAATCTCGATGCGCTGTGCGCCGAGGGCGTGACCTTCCGCAACCACTTCACCCAGGCTGTGCCGTGCGGCCCGGCGCGGGCGAGCCTGTTGACCGGGCTCTACCTGATGAATCACCGCGCAGTGCAGAACACCATCCCGCTCGATGCGCGCTTCACCAACCTGGCACACGAGCTGCGCCAGGGCGGCTACGACCCGGCGCTGGTCGGCTACACGACGACCACGCCCGATCCGCGCAAGACGGCGCCCCACGATCCGCGCTTCTTCGTGCTGGGCGACATCATGGACGGCTTCCATTCGGTCGGCGCCTTCGAGAATCGCGACGCCTATTTCGGCTGGGTGGCGAGCCAGGGCTTCAAGCTGCCGCAGAACCGCGACGACGTCTGGTTGCCGCAAGGTGCTTCGCCCGGCGGCGCCACGCCCAATCCGGCGGTGATCCCGAAGGAGCTGTCGGACACGGCGTGGTTCACCGAGCGCGGGCTCACCTATCTTCAGGGCATCGGCGCGCGGGCGACGAGCGACGGCGGCTATGGCCGCAAGCCGTGGTTCCTGCATCTCGGCTACTACCGCCCGCATCCGCCGTTCATCGCGCCGGCGCCCTACAATGCGATGTATCGACCGCAAGACATGCCGAAGGTCCGGCGCGCGGCGACCGCGGCGGAGGAGGCGAAGCAGAACGCGCTCACCGCCTTTTACGTCGACAACATCAAGCAGGCGTCGTTCTTCCAGGACGGCAAGGGCCTGGGCTCGGAGATGACGGAGGCGCAGGTTGCGCAGATGCGCGCGACGTACTGCGGGCTGATGACTGAGATCGACGACCAGCTCGGCCGCGTCTTCGCCTATCTCAAGGCGACGGGGCAGTGGGACAACACGCTGATCGTCTTCACCTGCGACCACGGCGAGCAGCTCGGCGACCATCACCTGCTGGGCAAGATCGGCTATTTCGACGAGTCCTACCGCATCCCGATGATCGTGCGCGATCCACGGCCCGAGGCGGACGCCTCGCGCGGCAGCATTGTGAGCAAGTTCACCGAGACCGTCGATACCATGCCGACCATCCTCGAATGGCTCGACCTGCCGGTACCGCGCCAGTGCGACGGCCGCTCCTTGCTGCCGTTCTGCGCCGGCATCTCGCCGGCCGACTGGCGCACCGAGGTGCACTACGAGTTCGACTTCCGCGACTTGCACTACAGCCAGCCCGAGACGGCGCTCAAGGTGCCGATGGACAGGTGTGGCCTCGCGGTGGTGCAGGACGAGCACTACAAGTACGTCCACTTCGCCGCCTTGTCGCCGCTGTTCTTCGACCTCAAGGCCGATCCCGGCCAGTTCGTGAACCGCGCCAACGATCCGGCCTATGCCGGCCGCGTGGTCGAATACGCGCAAAAGATGCTCGACTGGCGGCTGGGCTACGCCGACCGCACCCTGACCGGCTATCGTGCCACACCCCGGGGGCTGGAGGTGCGCGCGGCGTAGGCTTCGCGCTAGACTAAGCAATGGTGTCATCCCGAGCGCAGCGAGGGATGACACGATCGGTTTGGCTTCCATCCTCTGAAAAGATCATGACCCACGATCTCTATCGCCGTACGGACGCGGCCACGCATCCCGCGAACCTGTCGCCGGAGTACAAGTCGACGCCCGGCCGCGCGCCGCGCCAGCCGGCGATCGTGCTGCCGCACACGCTGTCGGAGATCACCGGCCCACTGCTCGAGACCGAACGGCTGGATGCGCTGGAGAACGACCTCACCAAGCAGCGCTCCGGAGAGCCGCTCGGCGAGCGCATCGTCGTGCACGGCCGCGTGCTCGACGAGAACGGCAAGGCGGTGCCGAAGGCGATGGTCGAGATCTGGCAGTGCAACGCCGCCGGCCGCTACCACCACCCGGGCGACCAGCACGACGCGCCGCTCGATCCCAACTTCTACGGCGGCGGCCGCGTCCGCGCCGACGAGGATGGGCGCTACCAGTTCATCACCATCAAGCCCGGCGCCTATCCCTGGAAGAACCATCACAACGCCTGGCGCCCGGCGCATATCCACTTCTCGCTGTTCGGTTCGGCCTTTGCGACGCGCCTGATCACGCAGATGTACTTTCCGCAAGATCCGCTGCTCGTCTTCGACCCGATCTACAACGCGGTGCCGGCCGATGCGCGCGAGCGCCTGCAGGCGGCGTTCGACATGGAGAGCACTCGGCCCGAATGGGCGCTCGCCTACAAATTCGACATCGTTCTGCGCGGCCGCAACGCCACGCCCCTGGAAAACTGAGATGCAGCCGACACCGTCGCAAACCATCGGCCCGTTCTACTGGGGCACGATCGTGAAGGCCTATCGCGCCGACCTCGCGCCCCCGGGCGTGACGGGCGAGCGGATCGACGTCGTGCTCACCCTGCACGACGTGCAGGGCGCCATCGTGCCCGACGGCCTGTTCGAGATCTGGCAGGCCAACAGCCACGGCCGCTACAACCATCCGGAGGACCGCCGCAACCTGCCGCTCGACGCCGGCTTCGAGGGCTACGGTCGCGCCTCGACCTCCACCGACGGCAGCAGCACCTTCACCACCGTGAAGCCCGGTCGCGTGCCGTGGCCTGAGGGCGGCATGCAGGCGCCACACATCAACATCTCGATCTTCGCCCGCGGCCTGCTCAATCGCGTCGCGACCCGGATGTACTTCGACGGCGACCCGGCGAATGCCGAGGATCCCGTCCTGCAGATGGTCGATCCGGCGCGCCGTCCGACCCTGCTGGCGAAGAAGGACGGCAAGGGCACGTGGCGCCTGCCGATCCATCTCGGCGGGCCGAACGAAACCGTCTTCTTCGACATCTGACATGGCCGGCGCCCTCGTCAATGCGCTGGGCGCCGCTACGGCGACGGCGGAAGCCTTCTCCGACCGCAACACCCTGCGCCACATGCTGCGCTTCGAGGCAGCGCTGGCGAAGGCCGCGGCCGACGCGGGTTTGATCCCGGCCAGGCACGCGGCGACCATCGCCGCCGCCTGCGATGCGTCGCTCTACGATCCCGGCCCGCTCGCCGAGGCCGCGCGCCGTACCGCGACGCTCACCGTACCGGTGGTCAAGGCGCTGACGGCCGAAGTCGCGAAGCGCGACAAGGATGCCGCCGACTACGTGCATTGGGGCGCCACCAGCCAGGACGTGCTCGACACGGCGATGGTGCTGCAGCTCGCCGACGCGCTGCCGCCGCTGCTAAAAGACATCGAAGGCATTGTCGCCGCGTTCGCGGCACACGCCGAGAGGCATCGCGCGACGGCAATGCTCGGCCGCACGCTGCTGCAGCCGGCGACGCCATTGGCGCTCGGCCAGAAGATCGCCGGCTGGGCCTCCGATCTCGATCGTGCGCGCAGGCGTCTGGCCGAGAGCCTCCAGGAAATCCAGGTCGTTCAGTTCGGCGGTGCCTCGGGCTCGCTGTCGGCGCTGGGCGACAAGGCCGAAGCGGTGATGACCGTGCTGGCCAAGGAGCTGCAACTCCCGTTGCCGCCGGCGCCGTGGTTCACACAACGCGTGCGCGTCGCGGCGCTGGCGCAGGACATCGCCCTGGTTTGCGGCGCGCTGGGCAAGGCGGCGCGTGACATCTCGCTGATGATGCAGATCGAGGTCGGCGAGGCGGCTGAGCCGTCGGGGCCTGGCCGCGGCGGTTCCTCGACCATGCCGCACAAGCGCAATCCGGTCGGCGCGGCGCTGACGCTCGCTGCGGCCAACCGCGCCCCGCAGCTCGCCGCGACCATCGTCAGCGGCATGGTGCAGGAGCACGAGCGTGCGCTGGGCGGCTGGCAGTCGGAATGGCCGACCATCGCGGCGCTCTGCGAGACCCTCGGCTCCGCCGTTGAGGCCATGAAGGAGGTGGCGCCCGGCCTGGCGATCGACACCGACGCGATCCAGGCCAACATGGACGCGACCGAGGCCGCGGTGTTCGCCGAGAAGGCCACGTTCCTGCTGGCGGAAAAGATCGGCAGGCAGAAGGCCCACGCGATCATCGAGAAGGCTCTGGCCAAAGGGGGCTCCTTCATCGAAGCTTTGAGCCAGCTCGAAAAGGAGCTCGGCGACGGGCAGGGCCTGCTGGGCTATTCGCCCCACTTCGTCGACCGGCTGCTGAGAAGCCTCAAGTAAGAGGGGAACACCATGACCTACGATATCGTGATCCGCGGCGGCCGCATCGTCGACGGAACGGGCAGTGCTGCCTTCAGCGGTGACGTCGCGGTGAGCGACGGCAAGATCGCGGCTGTCGGCCAGGTCGCCGAGAAGGGCAAGCGCGAGATCGCTGCCGACGGGCTCACCGTCACGCCGGGCTTCGTCGACATCCACACCCATCTCGATGCGCAGATCGGCTGGGATCCCAACTGCACGCCGGTGAGCTGGCACGGCGTCACCACGGCGCTGCTCGGCAATTGCGGCGTGACCTTCGCGCCGGTGCGGCCGAACGACAAGGAACTGCTGGTTGGCATGATGGAGACGGTCGAGGACATCCCGCGCCACGCCATCCTGAGCGGCCTGCCGTGGTCGTGGGAGGATTACGGCGGCTATCTCGACGCGATCGAGACGCTTCGGCCCGGCCTCAACATCGCCGGGCTCGTCGGCCAC
>DASXQC010000103.1:0-2260 GCA_036493235.1 Reyranella sp. | reverse complement strand
TGGTATGCCTGGAAGCAAGGCTGGCTGGTTGCGGCTCAGGAGAGGCTGGCCGGCGTCACGCACAGTGTCATTGCCGCGGTCACGCCGTTCAAGCTGACCGATGTTACCGTCGAGGGCCGCGACTACGTCACCCGCGAGGCTATCCTGGCGGCGCTCAACGTCCAGGCGGGCGATTCGCTGCTCGGCATCGACCTCCAGGCTGCCCGCAAGCGGCTCGAGGCGATCGACTGGGTGTCGAGCGCGACTGTCGAACGCCGGTTGCCCGATACGCTCTACGTCACGCTGAAGGAGCGCCGCGCCGTCGCGATCTGGCAGAACGGCACCGAATACACGCTGATCGACAAGAACGGCCGCACCGTGCGGGCGAGCCGGATGCCGCCGGGAGCGGAGTCTCTGCTGCTGCTGGGCGGCCCCGGCGCGCCCGAGCATGTCGGCGAGTTGCTGTTGCTGCTAGCCTACGAGCCGTCGATCGCCAAGCGCCTGAAGGCGGCGGTCTGGGTCGGCCAGCGCCGCTGGAATCTGGTGCTCACCAACGACACCGCGATCTGGTTGCCCGAAGAAGATGCGGTCGCGGCCCTGCAACGCATGGCCAAACTCGAAGCTTCGGATAAACTGCTGTCGCGAGAATTCGGAGTCGTCGATCTGCGGCTACCGGACAAGCTGTACTTGAGGAAGCGGGAATCCACCGGCGACCCTCCGCCGAACGGGCCCGTCTAGAAACGCAGAAACGTAAGCGTACAAAGCACGGGGATACATCGTGGCCAAGACAAGAAACGGGGTGATCGCCGCTCTCGATATCGGCACCAGCAAGGTGGTCTGCTTCGTTGCCCGCGTGGACGGGCAGGGGCTGCGAGTGGTCGGCATCGGGCATCAGGCGGCCTACGGCATGCGCTCCGGCAACATCGTCGACATGGAGGCCGCGACCCGCGCCATCTCCTCTGCCGTGTCGACCGCCGAGGAAATGTGCGGCGAGCATGTGCGCGAGGTGATCGTCGGCGTCAGCGGCGGCTCGCCCGCCTCGCACAACCAGAGCCTCGAGGTCGCGATCGGCCATCACGAGATCGGCGAGCGCGACGTCCGCCGGGTCCAGCAGCACATCGCCCTGCCGGCCGAGACCGCCGACCGCGACATCATCCATTCGGCGGCAATCGGCTTCACGGTCGACAGCACCCCGGTCAAGGACGCGCGCGGCATGTTCGGCGAGCGGCTGGGCGTCGACGTCCATCTGGTCACCGCCGCCAGCGGCTCGATGCGCAACCTGCAGGTCTGCGTGCGCCGCGCCCATCTCGAGATCGCCGAGCGGGTGGTGGCGAGCCATGCCGCGGGCCTGTCGTCTCTGGTCGCCGACGAGCGAGACCTCGGCGTTACCCTGATCGACATGGGCGGCGGTACGACCTCGATCGCGGTGTTCTACGAAGGCAACCTCGTGCACGTCGACTCGATCCCGGTCGGCGGCGAGCACGTCACCCGTGACATCGCCCGTGGTCTGTCGACTCCGGTCGCCCATGCCGAGCGCATGAAGACCCAGATCGGCCGCGCCGTCGCCAAGCCCAACGACGAGTACGACATCATCGACGTGCCGCTGATCGGCGAGGAAGACCGCACCCGGCCCAACCACATCCCACGGTCGATTCTCGTCGGCATCATTCGCCCGCGCGTCGAGGAGACGTTCGAGCTGGTGCGCAGCCGACTCGAGGCGTCAGGTGTGGATAAGTTGGCCGGCGGACGCGCCGTTCTGGTCGGCGGCGGCTGCCAACTCGATGGCGTGCCCGAAGTTGCGGGCGCGATTCTCAACAAGAAGGTGCGCACCGGCGGGCCGCTGCGTCTTGCCGGACTCGCGGATTCCACAGGCGGGCCAGCATTTTCCGCAGCTGCGGGTTTGCTCGCCTTCGCGCAACAGCATCACGCCGTCACTCAAGCTCAGCCGGTTGTCCCCGATGCACCGTCGAGTCGCATCGGACGCATTGGAAGTTGGATAAGGGAGAATTTTTAGGGCAATATGTTGTGTGGGAAGAGACAATTCCCACAGGCTGTAGAGATTTAAGACCAAGAAAAGATCAAAAAGCCGGTGGCAGTGTAAGGGCTTACCCAAAACACAGGCTCACGCTGCCGCTCCGAGCAGATAACCCCTCGTTTGCGTGGAGAGAGCCGAAATGACCATCAACCTCAGTCTCCCTCAGAAGGAGTCCGAGATTAAGCCGCGCATCACCGTCGTCGGAGTCGGTGGCGCAGGCGGAAACGCCGTCAACAACATGATCAG
>DASXQC010000102.1:0-12646 GCA_036493235.1 Reyranella sp. | reverse complement strand
TTGCCGAATTCGCGGGCGCGGGTGTCGACCGCCATCGGCGTGTTCATCAGGCCGGGCAGGATGACGTTGGCACGGATGTTGTACTGGGCGTTCTGGTAGGCGAGCTGCTCGGTGAAGGACACCATCGCCGCCTTGGTCGCCTTGTAGGCGACGTAGGGATACGTCGTGATCACCGCCATCGAGGAGATGTTGATGATCACGCCGCTCTTCTGTTCGCGCATGATGGGCAGCACGTTGCGGGCGGCGAACATGCAGCTCTTGAGGTTGATCGCGACGCAGCGGTCGAATGCCTCCTCGGTGATCTTGTCGAGCTCGGCATCGCCGCCCGACAGCGACACCCCGACATTGTTGTGCAGGATGTCGACCCGGCCCCAACGGGCATGGGTGTCGGCGACCAACGCCTTGATCTGGGCTTCCTTGGTGACGTCGGCTTTGAAGGCGACAGCGGTGCCCTGGTTCTGTCCGATGATGTCGACGGTTTCCTGCGCCGAGGCGAGATTGTGGTCGACGCAGACGACCTTGGCGCCCTCGCGCGCGAAGGTGAGGGCCGTGGCGCGGCCGTTGCCGACGCCCTCGCCCGGGCTCTGGCCCGCGCCAACGACGATGGCGACCTTGTCCTGCAGGCGCATGTCAGCTCACTCCCGGAATCGGATATTGCTTCAGCACTTCCTTGTACTGCGGCTCATTGTCGATCTTCATGGTCGCCAGCACGCGCACCACGGCACAGTAGAAGGCGATGGTCAGCACGAGATCGGTCATGTGCTCGTTGCTGAGGTGCTTCTTGATCTCGGCGAAGGTCTCGTCGGACATGCCGATGTCGCGCACCATCTCGCGCGCGCCCTTCAGCACCGTCTTTGTGAGCGGATCGAGCTTGGAAGGCTTGCCCTCGGTCTCGAGGAACAAGCCCTGGATGTCCTCGTCGGTGACGCCGAACTCCTTGCCGATCTTCACATGGTGGGTGAATTCGTACTCCGACTTCTCCATCCAGCCGACCTGCAGGATGGCGAGTTCGCGCAGCCGTGTATCGAGGGTGCTCTTGCTGCGGATGTAGCCGCCGATCCCGTGGAAGGCCTTGGCCATGCCGGGCGAATTCACCAGCAGCCGGGTCAGGTTGATCGGGCGCTTCAGCAGGTCGCGCTGCTCGGGCGGCAGCTGGTCGGCATCGATATAGGGCAGGCGGGCCATCTGGATTTCCTTCTTTGCCGGGAGCACGCCACTCCAGTGGCGCTCATGATCAAGAGAAGATGCGGCACTGGAGTGCCGCGCTCCCAGCTATTGAGCCTGGCTGTCGCGGGCCGGTCCCTGCAGTGTCACGCCGCCATCGACCACCAGCACCTGGCCGGTGATGTAGCGGGCATGCGCGCTCATCAGGAAGCGCACGGCGTAGCCGATGTCCCAGCCGGTGCCCTCGATCTTGAGCACCGAGGCCTGAGCACGCTGGGCTCGGTTGGCGTCGGTCATGCCGTTGCCGCGATTGACCATCGGCGTGTACATCGGCCCGGGGCAGATGCAATTGACGCGGATGTGGTCCTTGCCGTGGTCGACCGCCATCGCCTGGCTGAGCCCGATCACCGCCGCCTTGGACGCCGAGTAGGTCGTGAGGCCGCGCGGGCGCAGCGCCGAGATCGAGGAGATGTTGACGATCGCGCCGCCCTTGGCTGTCTTGATCATCGCCGGGATCGCGTGCTTGGAGAGCAGGAACATCGTCTCGACGTTGACCTGCATGACGCGGCGGTATTCGTCCGGCTTCTCGTCGACCACAGTGCCGCGGCTGCCGATGCCGACATTGTTGTCGAGGAAGTCGAGCCGTCCCCAGCGATCGACCGCGGCATCGACCAGCCGCTTGCAGTCGGCTTCGTTCGTGGCGTTGCAGGCCTCGGCGACGGCGGTGCCGCCCTCGGCCTGGATCATCTCGACGGTGCGCTGCGCCAGCTTCTTGTCGAGGTCGGAGACCACGACCTTGGTGCCGGCGCGGGCCAGCAGGATCGCGGCCGCGCGGCCGTTGCCGATGCCGTCGCCGGCGGCGCCGCCGCCTGAGACGATGGCGACCTTGCCGGCGAGGCCGGTGTCATCTTCACGTCCGGTCATTTCTGGATATCCCAATCGATGCGGAAGGCGTTGCCTTGCGGCTTGATGGTGCCGGCATTGGCGCCGGGGAAATGTGCGGGGCAGAGCAGGGCGCCGCTTTCGGAACAATCCTCCAGCAGCTTGCGCCGGCTCTTCGCCGACAGCTCCTGGTCGGAGCAGAACTGACTCGACCAGTCGGGGTGATAGACCTGGATCGGGTGATGCATGATGTCGCCCGAGAAGCAGGCCTGCTTAGCCCCGTCCTTGAGGTTGATGGCGATCGAGCCCGGCGTGTGGCCGGGATAGTCGGCGATGGTGAGCATCGGGTCGGGCTGGTGGTCGCTGTCGATCATTACCGCCTTGCCGGCCTCGACCACGGGCAGCACCGAATCGTCGAACGAGCCGCCGTTGGTCTCCAGGCCCTTGGTCTTGTGCTCGGTCTCCCAGTGCGCGTACTCGCGCTTGGCGAACAGGTACTTGGCGTTCTTGAAGGTCGGCACCCAGCGGCCGTTCTCGAGCTTGGTGTTCCAGCCGACATGATCGACGTGCAGATGCGTGCACATCACGAAGTCGACCGAATCGGGCTGGCAGCCGCAGGCCTGCAGCCGTTCGAGGAACGGCGTGTTGAGCTTGTTCCAGCCGGGATTGTGCCGGTCCTTGTGATTGCCGAGGCAGGTGTCGATCAGGATCGTGTGCTTGCCGGTCTTGACCACCCAGGTGTGGACCGAGCCGACCAGCCGATCACTGCCGGGCTCGACATGGTCGGGCACCATCCAGCCCTTCTGCGCGTCGAAGGCTTCCTGGTTGAACTTCGGGAACATGCGCGCGGGCTTGAAGCCTGCGCCGCAGATCTCCTCGACCTTCTCGATGGTGGCGTTGCCGATCTTGCGAACGGTCATGGCTTCCTCCGGCTAGAACGTCACGACGCTGCGGATCGACTTGCCCTCGTGCATCAGGTGGAACGCATCGTTGATCTTCTCGACCGGCATCACATGCGTAATCAGCGAGTCGATATCGATCTTGCCGTCCATGTACCAGTCGACGATCTTCGGCACGTCGCGCCGGCCCTTGGCGCCGCCGAACGCCGTGCCCATCCACTGCCGGCCGGTGACGAGCTGGAATGGCCGCGTCGAGATCTCCTGGCCGGCGCCGGCGACGCCGATGATCACCGACTTGCCCCAGCCACGATGGGCGCATTCGAGCGCCTGGCGCATCAGCTTCGTGTTGCCGACGCATTCGAAGGAATAGTCGGCGCCGCCGTCGGTCAATTCGACGATGTGCGCGACCAGGTCCTTGGCCCCGAGCGCGCTCGGATTGACGAAATGCGTCATGCCGAATTTCTTGCCCAGCGCTTCGCGCGCGGGATTGAGGTCGACGCCGACGATCATGTTGGCGCCGGCGAGCCGCGCGCCCTGCACGACGTTCAACCCGATGCCGCCCAGGCCGAACACCACAACATTGGCGCCCGGCTCGACCTTGGCGGTGTTGATTACCGCGCCGATGCCGGTGGTGACGCCGCAGCCGATATAGCAGACCTTGTCGAACGGCGCGTCGTTGCGGATCTTCGCCAGTGCGATCTCCGGCAGCACGGTGAAGTTCGAGAAGGTCGAGCAGCCCATGTAGTGATGGACCTTCTTGCCGCCGAGCGAGAAGCGCGAGGTGCCGTCAGGCATCACGCCCTGGCCTTGGGTCGAGCGGATCGCGGTGCAGAGGTTGGTTTTGCCCGAGAGGCAGGACTTGCAGTTGCGGCACTCCGGCGTGTAGAGCGGGATCACGTGGTCGCCCTTCTTGAGCGAGATCACGCCCGGCCCGACATCGATCACGACGCCCGCACCCTCGTGGCCGAAGATCACGGGGAAGAGTCCCTCGGGATCGCCGCCCGAACGGGTGAACTCATCGGTGTGGCAGACGCCCGACGCCTTGATCTCGACCAGCACCTCGCCGAATTTCGGGCCCTCAAGATCGACGGTTTCGATGACGAGTTCCTTGCCGGCCTCGTAACAGACCGCAGCCTTGGTCTTCACGGTGTCTCTCCCTTGATGGAGGAGCCTAGCGCACGTGCTGGACCCGAGTCGCGAGCGAATTGAGCTCTTCCGCACCGCGCGACGTCACCAGCACACCTGCGCCGATGTTGACCCGGACCATGCCGAGGCAGGCGTTGGGCTCGAGCTCCAGACCCATGCCCTCCTGCAGCACCAGATCGCCGCGGCGGATGCCCGGCCGGGCGGCGCCTTCGATCGCCTCCTCGCGCGTGCCCGCGAGCTGCTCGCGGTTGACGGGCGTGAAGCCGGTCGAGCCGAAGGTCAAGGTATGCAACAGCGGAGTCTTGCTCCAATAGCCGGCGGCGGCGATCGGCTTCTCCATCGCCTGCACGACAGCCGCGAAGGTGACGCCCGGCTTCACCGCGGCGAGACCCGCCTCGTATGACTCGCGCGCGACAGTTTCGAGACGGTGCACAACGTCGTCGACCGGGTCGAGCGCGACCGAGAAATTCACCTGGCCTTCCTGGCCGCCGTAGCAGGTGTGGATCTCGGCCTGCACCAGGTCGCCGACTTCGAGCACGCGCGGCGGTTCGGCGCGGACGCTCCAGCGCGGCACGCCCCAGCCGATATTGTCCTTGCCCGACTGCAGGCTGAAGAACGGATAGCGCAGGTCGCAACCCCAGCGATGGATCTCGCGCACCGTGTCGGCATAGACCTCGGCCTCGCTGACGCCCGGCCGCGCGACCGTCATCATCACCTTGCAGGCCTCTTCGCTCACGCGCGCGGCGAAACGCAGCAGCGCGATCTCCTCAGCGCTCTTCACCAGCATGAAGTCGGTGAAGGCCAAGGTGAAGTCGCCGATCGTGGCCTCGGGCAGGGCCTTCACGAGATTGGTGTGGAAGCCGAGCGGCAGCAGGCCCTCGGCCTCGCCCGGCGCGGTCGGGCCGAAGCCGACCAACCCGATGCGGCCGCGTGCGAGTCCGCGCTCCTTCAGCACCTCGGCGACCCTGGCGCCGCCCGCGCTCATGCGGACGTTCGGCACCCAGACTTCATGGCCGCGGCGCTGGCTCTCGAAGATGCGGCTGATACGCGAGCCGCCGAACGCCAGCAGGACGGGCTCACTCTTCAGCGGCAGCACGACCACCGAATCGAGGAAGTCGTCGATCAGGTAGGACTCCAGCCGCTCGCGCCCCTGGAAGCTGCCGACGACGATGGCGTCGAAGCCCTGGCGCTTCATGAGCACGCGCAGGCCGGCGTAGCGGCGGTCGCGCTCGGCGAGCGTGAGCTGTGGGCCAGGCTCCGGCTTCATGTGATGGGAGCGTGCAGCACCTTGAGCTGGACGGCGATCTCGACATGCGGGCGTACGTCGATCACCTCGGCGGTCTTGCCAGAGCCTGTGCCTTCGCCGCCGATCGTCGCGGGATTGCCGGCGAGCCCCCAGGCGCGCGGCACGATCGCGGCGTCGCGCTTCCAGTGCTTTGTCGGCCGGCCGTCAAGGAACAGCGCCAGCTCGCGCGCCCACAACCGGCGGACGGCGATCACGCCGACATCGGCGCGGCCCAGCCGCTCGCCGTCGCGCTCGGCGATCAGCCCCTGGCCGACCTGCGCCACGTCGTCCTGCAGGCGCACGAGGTCGACCTTCTTCTTGTCGACGTCGCGCATCGAGGCGCGGCCCTCGAGGACGTCCTTCGCCAGCGCCTGGTGCGGGATCTCGATTTCGTCGCGCCGCGCCTGCCGCCGCTCGTGCAGGCGCTTCGCGACGTCGCCTTGCGCCGGTACGCGATGGACGCTGAACTGCATGTGATTGGTGTCGTCGATCGGCACCCACCAGAACATCGATTCCTGCCAGCCGATCTCGGGATCGATCGGCAACGCGGTGAGATAGAAGATGTTCGGCATGCCGAACTGCTGCACGCGCCGCTGCCCGTCGGGCCGGGTGAAGCCGTAGGTCACGCCCCAGTCGGATTCCTCGGCATCGAGCGCGCGGCCGAGACCGATGCCCTTGAAGATCGCGACATTGTCGCCATGCACGAAGCCGATATGGCTCATGTCCAGCGCGTTCTCGAGATTCTGGAAGTAGTTGCATTCGCGGCTGTATGAATCGATCTCAACCATGCCGTCGAACTGCTCGAACTCCGGATGCGTCTGGAACTCCGGCGGCTTGCCGTCGCCCAGGAAGGCGAACACCAGCCCGAGATACTCGTGCACCGGATAGGAACGGATCGACACCTTCTGGCAGAAGGCGTTCTCCTCGGCCGGCTGCTCGATGCATTGGCCATCCGAGTCGAACTTCCAGCCGTGATAGAAGCAGCGCAGCGCCTCGCCCTCGATCCAACCCGAGCTGAGTCGCGTGCCGCGGTGCGGGCAGGCCGCGTCGACCAGATGCGCCGCGCCCGACTGGCCGCGATAGAGCGTGAAGTCCTGGCTCATGATGCGGATGGTGACGGCGCGACCGGCGCCAAGGTCGACCGAGTGATAGACCGGCTGCCAGAACTGGCGCAGGTAGCGGCCGGCCGGCGTGCCGGAGCCGGTGCGCAGGCAATCCTCGCTGCGATGGAGACGAACGATGGCGGGATCGGCCATGACGATCTCCCTACTTGTCGTCGACGCGCCCGAGTTTCTCGAGCGCGTAGTCCAGGAAACGGCGATCGGTCATCGCCTCGACATTGGCCTTGGTCGCGACGAAGCCGTTCTTGGCGTACCAGTCCTGCTGGTCGTGCAGGCCCTCGAACGAGATCTCGCCGTTGGGGTCCATGTAGCTCCATTGCATCTTGTCGTACATGGCCTTGTCCTTGAGGCTGGTGTACTTGATGCAGATGTCGACCACCTCGGCGCGCTTGGACCCGCCCCGCATGGCGTCGAAATAGTCGCGCACGCCCTTCAGGTAGGCGAGCGTGAAGGCCTTGGCCTGGTCCGGGTTCTTGTCGGTCCAGCCCTTGCTGTAGAGCACCACCGAGACCTCGAGCGGCGGGGACTTCATGAAGTCGGCGGCGCGCTTGAACGGGAACGAGATGTTCTTGGCGGAGAACTGGGCGGCGAACGGCTCGACCACCATGCCGCCGTCGAGCGCCTTGGTCTCCATGCCCGGCGCCATGTTGGGCCACGCCATGCTGATGGTCTGCACGTCCTTGATCGACAGGCCCTCGCTTTCCATCAGGCGGCCCAGCATGAAATGCAGCACCGAGGCCGGTGTGTTAATGGCGATCATCTTGCCCTTGAGCTGCTTGGCCGAGGTGACGGTGCTCTTGAGGTCGTTGCGCAGCACCAGCGTATCGCTCGAGTAACCCGGCCAGTCGCGCGTGCGCGCCATGGCGATGCGCACCGGCCAGCCGCGGGCGAAGGCGTTGTAGAGCGCCGCACTCACGCCGCCGCCCACCACCTGGACCTGGTCGGTCGACAGCGGCGCCGTCGCCTGGGCCGCCGACTGGAAGCGCTCGAGGCTGACCTCGACGCCGGCATCCTTGAAGTAGCCCTTCTCGATCGCGATGTAGAAGGGGGCGTCGGCCAGGATGCCGAGGTCGCCAACCTTGACCGGCTGCGCGAATGCCGGGCCTCCTAGGAGGCCGATCGCCATGGCCAGCAACAGTCTACGCATGAAGCCCATCCCTATACCTGGCGCCACGGCACCAAAAGTCTTTCACATTCGTGCAGCAAAAAGGTCGAAAGCACGCCGACGATCGTCACCACGATGATGCCGACGAACATGTTCTCGACCACCAGCGTCTGCCACGAGCTCCAGATCAGGTAGCCGATGCCGGAGTTGGACGCGACGAACTCCGCGCTCACCAGCACGACCAGCGACACGCCGAGGCTGATGCGCAGGCCCCCGAAGATGGTCGGCAACGCGCCGGGCAGGATCACGCGGGCGAACAGCTTATACCACGGCGTGCCGTAGTTGCGCGCGACGTCGAAGTAGATGCGGTCGAGCTGCACCACGCCGACCGAGGTGTTGATGATGGTCAGAAAGAGGACCGACATGGCCACGACCGCGACCTTCGAGGCGTCGCCCAGGCCGAACACCAGCATCAGGAGCGGCAGGATCGCCACCTTCGGGATCGGATAGAGCGCCGCGACCAGCGGATCGAGCGCGGCACGTACCCAGCGGCTGAGCCCCATGACGATGCCGAGCAGGATGCCGGGCACGGCGCCCAGCACGAAGCCGATCGCGAGCCGGCGCAGGCTCGCCCAGACATGCTTCTCGAGTTCGCCGGTCGCCGCCAGCGACCAGCCGGCCTCGGCGATGGCGGCCGGCGAGGGCACGTAGCGCTGGTCGATCAGCCCGGCGTCCGACGCGAGCTGCCACAGCAGCAGCACGGCGAGCGGCGACAGGATGGCGAGCGCGCGCTCCTGGGTCACTTTCCTCATCCCGCACGCCCTTCGGTGCGGGCGCGGGTCGCGCGGACTTCGTCCTCGAGCATGCGCCAGATCGACAGCTCGAGCGCGCCGAACCGCGGGTTGGCGCGCAGCTCGGCGGCCGAGCGCGGACGCGGGAAGTCGACCGGCACGACCGCCTTGATGCGCCCTGGCTGCGTCGTCATCACGACGATGCGGTCGCCGAGCGCGATCGCCTCGTCGATGCCGTGGGTGATGAACAGTACGGTCTTCTGGCTGCCCTCCCAGATACTGAGCAGCTCGTCCTGCAGGATCAGCTTGTTCTGCGCGTCGAGCGCGGCGAACGGCTCGTCCATCAGCAGGATCTCGGGATCGGCCATCAGGGCGCGCGCAAGGCTGACGCGCTGGCGCATGCCGCCCGAGAGCTGCTGCGGGTAATGCCGGCGAAAGCGCGTCAGGCCGATCATCTCCAGGAAGAAGCCAACCTTCTCGCGCCGCTCGCGCTTCGATACGCCACGCATCTCCAGGCTAAGTGCGACGTTGTCCTCGACCGTCATCCAGGGGAACAGGCCGTGCTCCTGGAACACCATCGCGTTCTGCGGCCGGTCGGCGCCGCCGGGCCGGATATCGACGCGGCCGCTGTCGGCCTTCTCGAGGCCGGCGACGATGCGCAGCACAGTGGTCTTGCCGCAGCCGCTGGGACCGACGATGCAGACGAACTCGCCGTCGGCAACGGTCAGCGTGAAATCATCGAGCGCGCGGGTTTCACCGAACGACTTCGTCAGCCGGTCGATCTGGATCTTGATTGCGCTCACGCCGCCGCCGGATTGGGCATCCGCGCCTCGCGGTACTGCGCGATCAGGCGGCGACAGAGCTCGGCGGCGCCCGGCACGTCCTTGATGTTCCCGACGCCGTGGCCCGCCGTGTAGATGTCCTTCCAGCGCTTCTTGTTCTCCTGCGCCGCCACCACCTTGCCGGGGAGGGTGGTGCGCAGCACGTCGAGATCGATGCCGGCGGCGAGCAGGCTCGGCGTCAGCCAGTTGGCCGGCGCGCCGTCGATCGAGGCGGTGAGGAAGACGTCGGTCGCACGCGTGTCGAGGATCATGCGCTTGTGTCCCTCGGCGGCCATCGCTTCACGGGTCGCGATGAAGCGCGTGCCAATATAGGCGAGGTCGGCGCCCATGGTCTCGGCCGCCAGCACGTCGCGGCCGGTGGTCAGCCCGCCCGCCAGAACGATGGCAAAGTGATCGCCGAGCTGGCGCACCTCGTTCATGAGGGCGAAGGGATTGATCGTGCCGGTGTGGCCGCCCGCGCCGCCCGCCACGGCGATCACGCCGTCGACGCCGGCCTCCAGCGCCTTCTCGGCATGGCGGCGGTTGGCGATGTCGTGCAGCGCGACCGCGCCCCAGCCATGGATGCGCTTGATCGCATCGCCGGGCGCGCCCTTGGAGGTCAGGACGACCGGCACCTTGTATTTCTCGACCAGATCGAGATCGCCCGGATAGCGCGGGTTGGACGGATGCACGACCAGATTGACCGCCCACGGCGCGGGCGTCTTGCCGGCATCCTCCAGCCTCTTCATGCCCTCGACCATCTCGTCGAGCCAGGCCTGGAACTCCTCGCGGCTGCGCGTGCCGTGGGCAGGGAAGCTGCCCATGAGGCCCTCGCTGCAGCAGGCGAGCGTCAGCGCCGGATTGGAGACGAGGAACATCGGTGCGGCGATGACGGGCATCGTCATCCGCTTCATCAGCTTGTGAACTTCGGCCTTGGCCATGGTCAGACGGTCCCCACCGCCGGCGTCGTCGCGGTCACACCCGCCGTCGCCAATGCTTCCAACTGGTCATCGTTGTAACCCAACAGCGATCGCAATACCTCTGCAGTATGCTGTCCGAGGTCGGGTGCCGCGCGTTCGATCACCGCACCCCGGCCGTCGAGCCGGTAGGGCAGACCCTTCACAAGGCCGCCTTTGTCGTCGCGGATCAGGGTCGCACCGGCCAGCGCGGGATCGCGCAGCAGGTCGCCGCCGTCGTTGCAGGGCGCCGCGGCGATGCCTTTGGCCAGCAGTTGGGCGACGGCGTCGTCGCGGTCATGCGCGGCGCAAAAGGCCGCGAGGCCGGCGTCGAGTGCGGCCAGGGTGACGGCAATCCAGCGTCCGTCGCGACAGCGATAGGTGTCCTGCTGCACGAAGCCCTCCTGATTGTTGCCTGATGGACCGAGCCGACGCGCCGGATCGGCCGAAGCCGCCAGGATCTCTTCGCCGATCGTGAAGGACGCGACCTCGCGCTGGGAGAAGTCGAGGAAGCAGCCCTTGCCCGTCCGCCGCGCCTCCATGACCGCGGTGATCACCACGCCCGAGGCGAACAGCGACACGATCTGGTCGGGATAGTTCACGTCCATGCCCGAGATGCGTGGCTCCTCGCCCTCGTAGCCGGTGAGCGAGGCGATGCCCGAGGTGGCATCGAGCGTCGAGCCGAACGAGACGTTCATGCGCTCCGGCCCGGTGTCGCCCTGGCTGGAGATGGCGGCGAACACGAGGCGCGGGTTGACGGCTATCAGGTCCTTGTAGCCGAGGCCCGCGCGATCGAGCACACCGCGGCGGAAGTTCTCGACCACGACGTCGCATTGCGCCGCGAGCTCGCGCACCACGCGCTGGCCCTCGGGCGACTTCAGGTTCAGCGCCAGCCCGCGCTTGTTGCGGTTGGTGAAGCGGAACTGCGGCGAGCGGTTCCACCAGCCGTCGCGGTCGTCCATCTTGCCGACCACGCGGAACGGATCGAGGTAGGCGCCCGATTCGATCTTCAGCACGTCGGCGCCGAGATCGGCCATCATCGCCGAGGTGTTGGCGCCGGCGGTCAGCAGGCCGAAGTCGAGCACGCGGATGTTGGAAAGCGATTTCCTCCCTGGCGAAGCCGGGGAAGTGGCGCGGTAGTCCGCGACGGAGGGCTCATGAGTCACATCACGTGTGTGGCTGATGACCCCTCCGCCGCCGTGTGACGGCGGCACCTCCCTATCGCTGCGCGATAGGGAGGAAAGGGCGGGAGCGGGTCTTGGCGCGAACGAGCGGCCGTTCCACTGAACGGGAAGCTGCGGCATGCGGAGCGTGCCGAGCGTCGGATGTTCGAGGTCAGCGAGGAAGCCGCGCGAGACGTACTGGTCATTCTCGAGCAATTCGGCGGGCGAGAAGATCGGGCCGAAGGGGACGCCCCTGGCCTGGGCGAGGCTCTGGATCTCGGCGCGGGTCTTGTCGGCGAACCACGGCGTGAGGATCGCGTATAGCTCGGCGATGTGCTGGCGCCGGCCGGCACGGCTCTCGAATTTTGGATCGCCGAGCCGCGGATCGCCGATCAGTGCGCGCATCGCAGGCCATTGCGTCACGGTGTAGACGACCGCCACGTGGCCGTCGCGGCAGGGCACGATCTGGAACTCCGACTTCTTGCCTTCGCGGCCCGGCGACACGCCGGTCGCCTCGGCGCCCGACGCTGCCTTCCAGTTCACCCATTGCAGCACCTCGGCCAGCGACACGCGCACCGCGGCGGGCTTGTGACCGGCGTCCCGTGCGGCCAGTGCCGACGTTAAACCGGTGAAGGCGGTGAGGCCCGCGGCATACGACGCCTGATGTCCGCCCAGCCGCAGCGGTTTACGTTCGGGCTCGCCGACCATGTGGAGCAGGCCGCTCAGCGCCAGCAGCGTGAACTCGCTGACCGGCCGCGACGCAGCGTCCATCTCGACCGGAAACGCCGCGATCTCGATCGGCGTCGCAGGGCTAGCGCGCAGGACAGGCGCGCTCTCGGCGAGTTCCTCGAACAGGACGGCGTCGGCGGTTTCGAGGGCCTTGGCGAGGCCGGCGCGGTCCACCGTCAATGTGCGCTTGGAGGTGTTGAGGAACTGGAACAGGGCACTTTCACCCTGCGGCAGAAACGGCGGCGCGACCCTTACCGGATCGGCCTGCAACTCGATCTTGAGCACGGTGGCGCCGAGATCGGCAGCGATCTTGCCGGCCAGCGAGGTCGCGAGCCGCAGACACAGCGGCACGTCGCGGTCGTTCACCTCCAGGACAGTGAAGCCGCTCAGCGGCAGGATGTCGGTGTCGCTCATGGAACGATTTTCGCTATCTCGTGCTAGGTTCGCTGTCCACGGAGGAATTCATGGCACAGACCGGCAAGCACAAGGGCCTGGAGTTCGGCATCTTTCTCGCGCCCTTCCATCGGGTCGGTGAGAATCCGACGCTCGGCATGGCGCGCGACATGGAGCTGGTCGAATGGATC
>DASXQC010000101.1:0-2386 GCA_036493235.1 Reyranella sp. | reverse complement strand
CTGAACGCCGGAACCTCGAGATCGCTGTCGATCCCGAAGGTCTGGCGGACAGAAATCTTGATGTCTGGCTCTCCTGTCGGTGTCGCGGTCGTCGCGGCTTGTTGAGCGGTGGCCATAGCTGACGTGCTTCCTGGGTTAGGTGGGGAGGTTTGGTCGGCAGACCCTTTGGCCTCAGCTGAAGCAACTGGCCTTCAAGGTCGCGTAAGCCTGGTTGATGATCTTCAATCTTTCCTCGGCGGCTTTATCGCCGCCATGAGCATCGGGGTGGTGCATCTTGACGAGCACCTTATAGCGCGCCTTCAAACGCACCACGGTAAAGGGCGGTTCGAGATCGAACACGGCGAGCGCCTGTTCGCGGGCCGACGCGGCGCGCGCGGCAGCCTCGCCATTATGGCCGTTTGCCCGGCCATTGCTCCGGTGCGCCCCATTCGAGTGCGCTTTCCCGCTGTAGAACCCGAACGGGTCACGCATCCGCTCGGCGTAACCCGGCGTGTGCCGTTCGCCGAGCTTCCAGCTCGGCCGCTGCCATACGGTGTCGTGGCGGATCTCGGCTTCGATCTCGGAGTCGTTCATCCCGGCATAGTAGTTCCAGGCGCTGTTATAGGCGCGCACATGTTCGAGGCAGAACCAGTAGTAACGGTCGAGTTCGAGGCGCGATTTCGGTGCGCGAAACTCGCCCCCGCCCGGGCAGCCCGGGTGCTCGCAGGCGCGCACCGGCGGTTCTGGCTCGGCCGCGAAGACGGGATCGGTCGGTTGACGCCGCATCAGGCTCAGTATGGGTGCCGGGCCGAGGCGTGACAAGGATTCGCGGTGCCGCAACAGCCTCGCTCCGGTCCCTCGCAGACCAGGGTTGCAGCACGTGCTTGGAGCCGGCGGGTTGTTCGAGGAGGGCACCGGCAACCGCGTCGCAAATCCCGTGCCGCCCGGACCATGCTGCCAAGCCCATGCGGCGCCGCAAACGAAAACCGCCCGCCCGCGGTTTCCCGCGGACGGGCGGCTTGTTGCAGCCGAAGCTGATGGGCTGGCTTAGAAGTCCATCCCGCCCATGCCGCCGCCCGGCGGCATCGCCGGCATCGCCGACTTCGGTTCGGGCTTCTCGGCTATCATCGCCTCGGTCGTGATCAGGAGACCGGCGACCGACGCCGCGTCCTGCAGCGCGTGCCGCACGACTTTCGTCGGATCGATGATGCCGGCCTGGACGAGGTCGGTGAACTCGCCCTTTTGGGCATCGTAGCCGTAGTTGACGTCCTTGCTGTCCAGGAGCTTGCCGACAATGATCGAGCCGTCGGTGCCGGAGTTCTCGGCAATCTGCCGAGCCGGCCACTGGAGGGCCTTGCGGACGATGTCGATACCGACCTTCTGGTCCGGATTGGCCGGGGTCAGCTTGTCGAGCGCCCTGATCGCATAGAGCAGCGCGACTCCGCCGCCCGGGACGATGCCTTCCTCGACCGCCGCGCGGGTCGCATGCATCGCATCGTCGACGCGGTCCTTGCGCTCCTTGACCTCGACCTCGGTCGAACCGCCGACCCGGATCACCGCAACCCCGCCGGCGAGCTTCGCCAGCCGTTCCTGCAGCTTTTCGCGGTCGTAATCGGAGGTGGTTTCCTCGACCTGCTGCCGGATCTGGGTGCAGCGGCCCTCGATGTCGGCCTTCTTGCCGCCGCCGTCGATGATCGTCGTGTTCTCCTTCTCGACGCGGACCTTCTTGGCCTGGCCGAGCATGTCGAGCGTGACGTTCTCGAGCTTGATGCCGAGATCCTCGCTGATGACCTGACCACCCGTCAGGATCGCGATGTCTTCGAGCATCGCCTTGCGGCGATCACCAAAGCCAGGCGCCTTGACCGCGGCCACCTTGAGGCCGCCGCGCAGCTTGTTGACGACGAGCGTGGCAAGCGCCTCGCCCTCGACATCCTCCGCCACGATCAGCAGCGGCCGGCCACTCTGCACGACCGACTCGAGCACCGGCAGCATCGCCTGCAGCCCCGAGAGCTTCTTCTCGTGGATCAGGATGTACGGGTTCTCGAGCTCGGCGATCATCTTCTCGGCGTTGGTAACGAAGTAGGGCGAAATATAGCCGCGATCGAACTGCATGCCCTCGACGACGTCGAGCTCGGTCTCGAGGCTCTTCGCCTCTTCGACCGTGATGACGCCCTCATTGCCGACCTTCTGCATCGCCTGGGCGATCATCTCACCGATGTCGCGCTCACCGTTGGCCGAGATCGTCCCGACTTGTGTGATCTCCTCATTCGTCGAGATTTTTTTTGAACGACTCTTGAGGTCGCCAACGACTGACTCGACGGCGAGATCAATCCCGCGCTTCAGGTCCATCGGGTTGAGCCCTGCGGCCACCGCCTTGTGGCCCTCGCGCACGATCGCCTGCGCTAGC
>DASXQC010000100.1:0-1932 GCA_036493235.1 Reyranella sp. | reverse complement strand
TCGGACGCGACGACGAAGAACCAGCCGCCCGACATCGACATCATGGTGTTCCAGATCAGGCCGGGCGCGGCGAACGGCGCCTCGAGCCGCCAGAAAGTGAGCCAGGGGGACAGCCGGAAATGGGCGCTGACCTCGACCAGGTCGCGCGGCACGGTGCGCAGCGACTGATAGAAGCTGAACGCCATGTTCCAGGCCTGACTGGTGAAGATGGCGAAGATCGCCGCGCATTCCGCGCCCAGCTCGCTGCCGGGGAACAGCCGCAGGAAGTAGGTGACGGTGAAGGTGAGGAAGCCCAGCACCGGCACCGACTGCAGGATGTCGAGCGCCGGCAGGATCACCAGCTCGGCCTTGCGGCTCTTGGCCGCCAGCGTGGCGACGACGAAGGTGAAGATCAGCGAGGCGAAGATCGCCGCGAACATGCGCAAGGTGGTGCGCAGCGCATATTCAGGCAGGTTCATCGGATCGAGGACGATCGCCTGGCCGACCAGCCGATCGGCTGGAGCGGCGATCTGGCGGGCGCCGTGGGCAAGGATCGCGAAGGCGGCCGCGATCAGGATGAAGATCGCGAGATCGTAGAGATTGGGGCTCAGCCCCGCGCCGGCCAATCCCAGCGGCGGCTGACCCGGGCGAGTCGGATCGCTGCGGCGCATGATGGGTGGCTATCCATATTGTGTTTCATCCTCGCGTCGGCGGCGGCAGGAGCGTCGCGGCGATACGCCTCGGCCTGGAGACGGTCAAGCAGTTTGGCCGATTCAGTGCGGCTGCGCCGTCGTCGGGCCTTCGCTGCGCGTCGTCGTGCGGCGCATGTCGCGCACGATGTGGAGATCGTCGAAGCGGCGCACGCGGTGCATGGTTGTGCGGTTGTCCCACATGACGAGGTCGTGTCGTGTCCAATGGTGGATGTAGACGAACTGCGGCTGGGTGGCGTGCTCCATCAGGTCGCGGATGAAGGCCATCGCCTCGGGCTGCGGCCAGCCGAGGATGGTGCCGATATGCGCCGCAAGGAACAGCGATTTGCGGCCCGTCACCGGATGAGTGCGCACCAGCCGCTGCCGCGCCGGCGCCATCGCCACGCGCTCGTCGGGCAAAAAAGCGCTGAAGCCGAGCTGGCCGCGCGAATAGATCAGCGAGTGCTCGCAGATCAGATCCTCGATCTCGGCCCTGGTCGCGTGGTCGAGCGCGTCGTAGGCGGCGCGCATGTCGGCGAACTCGGTGTTGCCGCCGTCGGTGGTCACGATCCGGCCGCTCAGGATCGAGTAGCGGGCCGGGGTGGCGCGGAACGAGGCGTCGGAGTGCCACAGCCGGTTGCCCAGCGCCGCCATGCGCTTCT
Source organism: Reyranella sp. (assembly GCA_036493235.1). Taxonomy (GTDB): domain Bacteria; phylum Pseudomonadota; class Alphaproteobacteria; order Reyranellales; family Reyranellaceae; genus Reyranella. The sequence continues at coordinate 602 of DASXQC010000100.1, read as the reverse complement.
TGTTGTCGCGCTGGGCGATGCGGCCTTCCTTGTCGAGGTTGGAGACGTCGGCGAACACCACCGGCAGGCGAAGCTCGACATCGCGCGCGCCGGAGTTGGCGCCCTCCTCGAGCGGGCCGAAGTTGCGGGTGAAGGCGAGCTGCTGCTCGTCCGTGATGTCCTCGCCGGGCAGCACGACCACGGCGTATTGATCCATCGCCCGCTCGACCGCCGCGACCTCGTCGGGCGTGAGAGGCTTGCGAACATCGATGCCGGTCAGGCGCGCACCGATGTGCTTCGTCAGCGGCTGGATCTCGATCGATGCCATGGACGCTTCCTCAATCGGTCTGGCGCAGCCGCGACGGCAGGAGCTCGCCCTTGTTCTCGAGCACCGGATAGGCGGCCGCCGCCACAATATGATTGTTGACGATTTTCAGATCGCGCAGCGCATCGAGATGCAGGGAGCTGGTCTCGGTCGTGTCGGGCCGGCGCGAGCGCAGGCGGTCGAAATGGGCGTCCATCGAGGCCGACTGCAGGTTACGGAACACCTCCTTCTCGCTCGCCAGCAGGCGGGCGGCGCGCTCGTCGCCGGACATGAACAGCGAGGCGGCGGTGCGGATGTT
>DASXQC010000099.1:0-2390 GCA_036493235.1 Reyranella sp. | reverse complement strand
GCCTATTCCTTCCGCTTCGTCTTCTCGCAGAACATCGCAGGCTCCATCGAGGGGTGGTACTCGGAGACCGGCCGGTGGCAGTGGCTGTTCTGGCAGAACGTGCCGCTGACGCTGCTGATGCTGCTCCTGGTCGCGATCGCGATGCCGCACCGGCCGGTCGACCGAGTGTTGCTCGGGCGCACTGATTGGGGCGCGATCATCTACGCCGGCGTGGGCGCCGCGCTGATCTATGCCGGGGTGGACCAGGGCAACAGGCTGGACTGGTTCAATTCGGGGCTGGTGAACGGGCTGTTGATCGGCGGCGGGCTCCTGATTGCCGCGTTCTTCGTTCATGAGGCGCGAACGCCGTATCCGCTGATGCATCTCCCCGTCCTGGCGCAGCGTCACGTCTGGGTCCCGGTCGTCCTCATTTCCCTCTACGGCTTCGGCTCCACGGCGACGGGATTCGTGCTGCCGGACTTCCTGACGAGGATTCAGGGGCTGCGGGACCTCCAGATCGGCGACACGCTCAACTGGATAGCGCTGCCGCAGATCGTGCTGGTGCCGCTGGTCGCCCTGCTCATCAGGCGCATCGATGCCCGGCATGTCCTCGTGATCGGCTTCGCGACGATCGCGGTCGGCAGCTGGATGAATACCGGCCTGACCCACGACTGGACGGGCGCGGATTTCCTGCCGTCTCAATGCGTCGAGGCGATCGGCCTCGCCTTCGCCATCACGGGGCTCGTTACCTACACGATCTCGCATATCACGCCCGTGCAGGCGGCGGCGATCGCAACGACGATCCAGATCGCGCGCCTGGGGGGTGCGGAGCTCGGCAGCGCGTTGATCCAGACATTCGTGCGCGTGCGCGAGCAGACCTATTCCAACCTGATCGGGCTTCATGTCGTGGGGGGCGCCACGGCGACGACGGGCGCCGAAATCCAGTTCTCCAACCCGTTCGTCAACCGCCAGAGCGGGCTCGGCGATGCCACCCAGCAAGGCATCGGTCTGCTGGCCGCCGCCGTGCAGCGCGAGGCCTATGTGCTGGCCTATATCGACGCGTTCTGGCTGATCGCCTGGGTCTCGCTCGCGGGCCTGCTGTTCATCGCGTTCCTGCGCCGCCCGCCGCCCAACCCCCTGACCCCGCCGCGAATCCCGACCTGAAAAAAAGACCCCCGGTCGACTCGACGATCCGGGGGCAGGGGCGAGCCAGGCTGTGGGGCACTCGCGGATGCGGGTGGCCCGGCTCGGGTTCTCCATTTGAAGAAAATCAGCGGTTGTGCGTGCCCACGACCTTGCCGTCTTCGAGCTTGGTGAAGGGCACGAACGGCACGATCTTGCCGCCGTAGATGTCCTCGCGCGAGGTGGTGATCGAGCCGTCGGCGCCCTGGGTCTTGGCGACCTTGAGCACGCGCTGCGCGCCCGGCGGGCCGACCGGGATCACCATCAGGCCGCCCGACTTCAACTGCTGCAGCAGTGGCGGCGGCACGTGGTCGATGCCGCAGGTGACGATGATCTTGTCGAAGGGCGCCGCTTCTTCCCAGCCGTAGTAGCCGTCGGCGGCCTTGGTCTTGATGTGCCGGTACTCGGTGTAGCCCTTGTCGATCAGCTTGTCGTAGATGCCGCGGGTGCGGTCGGCCAACGGCTTGATGATCTCGATCGTGTAGGCGTTCTCGGTCAGGTTGGCGATATAGGCCGACTGCACGCCGGAGCCGGTGCCGACCTCGAGCACTTTCTCGCCGCGCTTGACGTCGATCACGTTGGTCATGCGGCCCTGCAGGTGCGGGCCCGACATGGTCACGCCGTAGCCGATGTCGAGGAAGGCGTGCTCGTAGGCGCGCGAACGGATCGCCGGGTTGATGGCGGCAAACTCCTCGCGCGGCGTCATCAGGAAGGCGCGGATGGTGGGCGCGCTCCAGATGTCCTTGTTCCTGAGCATCGCCTGGAAGCGGTCCCAGCGCTGGCCCAGGAACACCGGATCCTCGCCCCGCGCCGTGCCCCAGGCGATGAAATTGTCACGCAGGTCGGTCGGCGGATTGAGGTCCCAGGAGTAGGACTTGATCAACATGGCAAAGGCCGGAGCGGCAACGCCGGCAGCCACGAGCGCGGCAGCGCTCGAGAAAAAGGCGCGCCTTCCGATCCGGAGGCCGCTGGAGAGATTGGTCTTTATCATCCGGCACACCTTCGCACCGGGCTCATGTCGCCTCCTATGAGGCAACATTGAAAGTTTGTGAGGTCTCTCGAATTCCTCCCCATTCAGATGGGGAGGTGGCGCGGTAATCCGCGACGGAGGGGTCATGAGCGGGTCCGACCCTGATAGATGGTTGACAGAATGGTCCGGATACATCGCTGACAGTTTTCGGCAGGTAAAGGAGACCTGCCGATGCCGTGGACCGAGGGATCCGTCAGGG
>DASXQC010000098.1:0-17884 GCA_036493235.1 Reyranella sp. | reverse complement strand
TTTACGATGCGTCAGTTGCTGGAAGCGGGTATCCATTTCGGACACCACACCCGGCGTTGGAACCCCAAGATGAAGCCGTACCTGTTCGGGGTGCGCAACGGGGTCCATATCATCGATCTCACCAAGACCGTGCCGTTGCTGGAGCAGGCGCTGCAGCAGGTTCGTCAGGTCGTGTCCAACGGCGGTCGCGTGCTGTTCGTCGGCACCAAGGCGGCTGCCGCGGAGCGCGTCGCCGACGCGGCCAAGCGCTGCGGCCAGTACTACGTCAACCACCGCTGGCTGGGCGGCATGATCACCAACTGGCAGACCATCTCTGCCTCGATCAAGCGCCTGCGCGAGCTCGATGACCGCCTCAAGGGCGACGTGGTCGGCCTGACCAAGAAAGAGCAGCTCGACCTGACGCGCGAGCGCGACAAGCTCGAGCGGTCGCTGGGCGGCATCAAGGAAATGGGCGGCACGCCCGACATGCTGTTCATCATCGACACCAACAAGGAGTCGATTGCGGTGCTCGAGGCCCGCAAGCGTGGCATTCCGATCGTGGCGGTGCTCGACAGCAACTCCGATCCCGACGGTATCGACTTCCCGATCCCGGGCAATGACGACGCGATCCGCGCCGTGTCGCTGTACTGCGACCTGATGTCGGCCGCGGTGCTCGACGGCATCCGCGCCGAGATCGCCGCCTCCGGCGGCGACGTGGGCGAGCTCGACGAGCCCCCGTCCGAAGATGTTCCCGCCGCCGAGACCGAGGGCGCGGGCGCAGAGGCATCGCCGGCCGAATAAAGGCCGGCCCCTCGCGAAACCGATATCGGGGCCGGTCCGCAAGACCGGCCCCATTTGCACTGGATGGAGCTGAACGATGGCTGAGATCACCGCATCGCTGGTCAAGGAACTGCGCGAGAAGACCGGCGCAGGCATGATGGATTGCAAGAAGGCACTGAACGAGGTCGCGGGCGATCTCGAGAAGGCGATCGACTGGCTGCGCACCAAGGGCCTGTCGGCCGCCGCCAAGAAGGCCGGCCGCGTCGCTGCCGAGGGCCTGGTCGGCGTCGCCGCCAACGGCACCCGCGGTGCTGTGGTCGAGGTCAATGCCGAGACCGACTTCGTGGGCCGCAACGAGCAGTTCCAGAAGTTCGTCGGCACCGTCGCCCAAACGGCGCTCGACAATGGCGGCGACCTCGCCAAGGTCGCGGCGTCGGCCTATCCCGGCACGGGCCGCGACGTGCAGGGCGAACTCACCAACCTGATCGCCACGATCGGCGAAAACATGAGCCTGCGCCGTGCCGCTTCGATCTCGGTGTCCGATGGCGTGGTCGTCTCCTACACCCACAACAAGGTGGCGGACGGCCTCGGCAAGATCGGCGTGCTGGTCGCGCTCGAATCGACCGGCGACAAGGCCAAGCTCGAGCCGCTGGCCAAGCAGCTCGCCATGCACGTGGCCTCGACCAACCCACAGTCGCTGACCGTGGCCGACCTCGACAACGTCGTGGTCGAGCGCGAGCGCGCGGTGTTGGCCGAGAAGGCCGGTCAGACCGGCAAGGCCGCCGACATCATCACCAAGATGGTCGAGGGCGGTATCCGCAAGTTCCACCAGGAGGTCGTGTTCCTCGAGCAGGCCTTCATCATGGACGGCAAGACCAAGGTCTCGAAGGTCGTCGAGGATGCCGCCAAGCAGGTCGGAGGGCCGGTTCGCATTGCGGGCTATCTGCGCTTCCAACTGGGCGAGGGCATCGAGAAGAAGTCGGAGGACTTTGCGGCAGAGGTGGCCGCGCAACTCAAGAAGTAGTATGAACGACGGGTCGGCGCGGGTATGGGTAGCCTGCGCTAACCAAGAACATTCAACTGAAGGCCGCCTTATGCCGTCGGCTCCACGCTATCGCCGCGTCCTGTTGAAGCTCTCTGGGGAGGGCTTGATGGGCGAGCGGGAATATGGGCTCGACCCCAAGATGGTCGGAATGGTGGCCCAGGAAATCAAGACCGTGCACGACATGGGCGTGCAGGTCTGCCTGGTGATCGGCGGCGGCAACATCTTCCGCGGCGTGTCGGGTGCAGCCGCGGGTATGGACCGTGCCAGCGGCGACTACATGGGCATGCTGGCCACCGTCATCAATTCACTGGCCATGCAGAGCGCGCTGGAGCGCGCGGGCCTGCAGACCCGTGTACAGTCGGCCATTCCGATGACCACCGTCTGCGAGCCCTATATCCGCCGCCGCGCCGTCCGCCACATGGAGAAGGGCCGGGTGGTGATCTTCGCCGCCGGCACTGGCAATCCGTTCTTCACCACCGATACCGCGGCCGCGCTGCGCGCCGCCGAGATGGGCGTCAGTGCGATGCTGAAGGGCACGCAGGTCGACGGCGTCTACTCGGCCGATCCGCGCAAGGACAAGAACGCCAAGCGCTACGACACGCTCACCTACCTGGATGTCCTGCAGCAGGACCTTCAGGTGATGGACGCGTCGGCGATCTCGCTCGCGCGCGAGAACAAGATCCCGATCATCGTGTTCGACATCCACAAGCCCGGTTCGTTTGCCGAGACCATGGCGGGCCAGGGCACCCACACCATTATCAAGGACGAGGGCTGAAAATGAGCACAGACCTCAAAGAGCTCGAGCAGCGCATGGGTAGCGCCATGGACGCGATGAAGAAGGAATTCACCGGCCTGCGCACGGGGCGCGCGTCGGTCAACCTGCTCGATCCGGTGCAGGTCGAGGCCTACGGCCAGCGCATGCCGCTGAACCAGGTCGGCACGGTGAGCGCGCCCGAGCCGCGGCTGCTGACCGTCAGCGTCTGGGACAAAGGCCTGGTCACGCCGACCGCCAAGGCGATCCGCGACGCAGGCCTTGGCCTCAATCCGGCGCCGGACGGTCAGTTGATCCGCATCCCGATCCCCGAACTCACCAGCGAGCGCCGCAACGAGCTCGCCAAGCTCGCGCACAAGTATGCCGAGCAGGGCCGCGTCGCCGTGCGCAACGTGCGCCGCGACGGCATGGAGTCGCTCAAGAAGGCCGAGAAGGACCACAAGATATCGCAGGACGAGCATCGCCAGAAATCGGACGAGGTGCAGAAGCTCACCGACCGCTACGTCAAGCAGGTCGACGACGCGCTCGCCCATAAGGAAAAGGAGATCAAGACCGTCTGATGTCGACCGCGCCGCTGACCGCAGGGCCCGCCGGGTCGCCGGGGCCTCATCATGTCGCCATCATCATGGATGGCAATGGACGCTGGGCGAAGGCGCGCGGCCTGCCGCGCGTGGCCGGCCACAGGCGCGGCGCCGACGCGGTGCGGCGGGTGATCCGCGGCGCAGGCGAGCTCGGCATTCCCGTGCTGACGCTGTTCGCCTTCTCGACCGAGAACTGGACGCGGCCGGCCGACGAGGTCAGCGACCTGATGGGCCTGCTGCGCCACTATCTGCGCCATGAGCTCGAGGAACTCGGCCGCAACGGCGCGCGTCTGCGGGTGATCGGCGACCGCACGCGGCTCGCGCAGGACATCGTGGGCGACATCGCCGACGCCGAGCAGCGCACGTGCGCCAACACCCGCATCGACGTCAACATCTGCATCAACTACGGCTCACGCGACGAGATCGTGCAGGCGACCCGGAGCCTCGCGCGCAAGGTCGAGGCCGGCGAGCTGGCGCCGGAGAAGATCGACGAGAGCCTGTTCGAGCGCGAGTTGCTGACCGCCGGCGTGCCCGATCCCGACCTGCTGATCCGCACCAGCGGCGAGCAGCGCATCAGCAATTTCCTGCTCTGGCAGTGTGCCTACGCCGAGCTGGTGTTCGTCGACACGCTGTGGCCGGACTTCGGCAAGGACCATCTCGAGCAGGCCGTCGCCGAGTTCCGCCGCCGTGAACGGCGTTATGGCGGCGTCGGCAGCTAGCGCCGCACCGGCGCGCTTTCGCGGGCTGCTGCCGCGGATCGTATCGGCGGCGATCCTCGGGCCGCTGCTGCTGGCGACGGTGTGGATCGGCTTTCCCTGGATCGATCTGGTGGCGGCGATCGCCGTTCCTCTGATGATCGGCGAGTGGCTGCGGCTCACCCGCCGCCGGCCGGTCGCGCGCACGGCCTTGGTGCTCTATTCGATTGCCGCCGTGCTGGCGCTGCTGTGGCTGCGCCACCAGCCGGCCTTCGGGCGCGAGACCATCCTGTGGATACTGGCCTGCGTCTGGGCGACCGACATCGGCGCCTACTTCATCGGCTCCTATGCCGGCGGCGCCCGCCTCGCCCCCTCGATCAGCCCGAGCAAGACTTGGTCGGGGCTGGTGGGCGGCGCCAGCGCCTCGGCCATCGTCAGCGCCCTGTGCGGCCTCGCGGTCGGCACCGGGGAGACGCTGACGCTGGCCCTGACCGGGGTTGGTATCGCTCTGGTCGCCCAGGCCGGCGACCTGCTGGAATCGGCGCAGAAGCGGCGGGCAGGGGTCAAGGACAGCGGCCGGCTCATCCCGGGGCATGGCGGCATCCTGGACAGGATCGACGGACTGATAGCCGCACTGGTATTCATTGCACTGATACGACTGGCGATCGGAGGAGAGTGGCCATGGGCATGATGCGATGGACCGCGCCGTCGCCCGGCGCGCCGCGCCACGTCACCATCGTCGGCTCGACCGGCTCGGTCGGCCAAAGCACCGCCGACCTGATCGCGCGCGCGCCCGACTGCTACCAGGTCGAGGCGTTGGTCGCGGGCAATTCGGTAGAGGCGCTGGCCGAGCAGGCGCGGCGGCTCAAGGCGAAGATGGCGGTGGTCGCCAATCCGCAGCGCTACCGGGCGCTCAAGGATGCGCTGGTCGGCACCTCGATCGAGGCGGCGGCCGGACCCGAGGCGGTGATAGAGGCCGCGTCGCGGCCGGCCGAATGGGTGATGGCCGCGGTCGTAGGGTATGCCGGCCTGGCGCCGACCCTTGTGGCGGCCCGGCGCGGGGCGATGGTGGCGCTCGCCAACAAGGAGGCGCTGGTTTGTGCCGGCCGGTTGCTGATGGACGCGATCACCGACTCGGGCGGGGTGCTGCTGCCGGTGGATTCCGAGCACAATGCGATCTTCCAGGTGTTCGAGCCCAGCCAGCGCGCTGCCATCGACCGGTTGATCTTGACGGCGTCAGGTGGGCCGTTCCGGAACGCATCATTGTCGGATATGGCGGAAGCGACGCCGGAGCAGGCGGTTGCCCATCCCAACTGGAGCATGGGCGCCAAGATCTCGGTCGACTCCGCCACCATGATGAACAAAGGCCTCGAGCTGATCGAGGCGAACCTGCTGTTCGGCCTGCCGCCGGAGCAGATCGAGATCGTCGTGCATCCGCAGTCGGTGATCCATTCGATGGTCGCCTACCGTGACGGCTCCGTGCTGGCCCAGCTCGGCACGCCCGACATGCGTGTGCCGATCGCCTACACGCTCGGCTGGCCTGCGCGCATCGTCGGGCCGGCGGCGCGACTCGATTTCACCAATCTGGCGCCGCTCACCTTCGAGCGGCCCGATTCCCGCCGCTTTCCCTCGCTACGTCTCGCTCGAGAGGCTTTGACCCTGGGAGGGCTCGCGCCGGTGGTCCTGAACGCTGCCAATGAAGTCGCCGTCGCCGCTTTCCTTTCCCGTCGTATCGGTTTCCTCGACATCGCGCGCATCGTCGAGAATGTGATGGTCGCCAGCGGCGGCTTCGGGGCAACCGTCGAATCGCTGCAGCAGGTGCAGGCGGCCGATCTGGAGGCTCGCCGCAGGGCCGACGAGGCCGTGCAGAGGCATGCCCTAACTCATTGAAGAATAAAGAAATTGGTGGTCTAGTAGAGCATGCACAACATCGTCAGTCTGTTTACGACCTACCTGCCATACTTCGTGTTCGTGCTGACGCTGCTCGTGTTCGTCCACGAGTTCGGTCACTACTGGGTCGGCCGTCGCTTCGGCATCCACGCCGAGGTCTTCTCGATCGGCTTTGGCCCGGAGCTGCTGGGCTGGACCGACCGCAACGGTACGCGCTGGAAGATCTCGGCCATCCCGCTCGGCGGCTACGTTAAGTTCCTGGGCGACACCGACCCCGCTAGCGCCACCCATGACGGGCAGGGATCGCTGTCGGTCGACCAGCGCAAGAAAGCTTTCTTCACACAGCCGCTCTATGCGCGGGCGGCGGTCGTGCTGGGCGGGCCTGCCGCCAACATCCTGTTCGCGATCCTGTTGCTGACCGGCGTGTTCTACGCCGCGGGCGAGCCCTATTCGCCGGCGATCGTCGCGGTGCAGGAGGATGGTCCGGCGGCCAAGGCCGGCCTCAAGACCAACGACGACATCCAGCGCATCAACGGCAGGCGGATCGATCGCTTCGAGGACATCCAGGACGCGCAGTTCCTGTATCTCGCCCACCCGATGTCGGTGGAGTACCGGCGCGGCGACAAAGTGCAGACCACCGAGATCAACCCGCAGTACTGCGAGCGCACCGACAAGTACGACAACACCATGCGCTACGGCGAACTGGGCATGGATCAGATGATCCGCCCGGTGGTGGGCGGCTTCGTCGCCCCCAGCCCGGCCGAGGCAGCCGGCCTCAAGGTCGGCGACGTGCTGGTCGAAATCGACGGTCAGGCGGTCGACCACTTCACGCACATTCCCGAGCTGATCGGCGATCGCGCCGGCCAGCCTGTCAGCATCAAGTACGATCGCGACGGTCACCGCTATACGACGACCGTGGTGCCGGAGGCCGACAAGGTCACGGACTGCGCCGGCAAGACCAAGACCATCGGCCGGCTGCGCATCCGTCCCGCCGGCGTGACCGAATTCCGCCAGCACGACATCCTCGGTGCCATGGGTGCCGGCACGCGCCACGTCTGGAGCATGACACAGATGTTCTACACGTCGATGGCGCAGATCGTGACGGCGGCGCGCCCGGTCGACGAGCTGGGCGGCCCGATCCGCATTGCGAAGGCAGCGGGCGAGGCGTCGTACGGCGGCTGGATCGGCATCCTTCAGCTGGTGATCGCCCTGTCGGTCGTGCTCGGCGTGTTCAACCTGCTGCCGGTGCCGATGCTCGACGGCGGGCACCTCGCCATGTACCTGTACGAGGCCGTACGCGGCCGGCCGCTCGGCGTGAAAGCGCAGGAGGTTGGCCTGAGAATTGGGTTCGCTTTGGTGATCGGGATGGCCCTTGTGGCCACCTTCAACGATATAAAGCTTATCCTCCGCCAATTCGCACTATAGGTGGGAACGAATCGGGGTGACGAACGGTTCAGGCCCGGTCTATGAAGCTGCCTTACTGAAATTGTTCGGGGGCCTGCGGTGAAGGTGGCACGGTGAGTCTGAATCTTCGTTGGGCTGTGCTCGCCCTCGCCGCGCTGCTCGCCTTCGTCGCGCCGGCGTTTGCCCAGCAGCAGCAGCGCGCCGTGCCGGCGCAAGCGGGCGGCAGGATCACTGTCGTGCAGATCCAGGGCAACGTGCGTGCCGAGCCCGAGACGATCCGCTCCTACCTGCAGCTCAAGGAAGGCGACACCTACGATGCCGCCGCCGCCGACCGCTCGCTGAAGGCGCTGTTCGCGACCGGCCTGTTCTCCGATGTCGTGATCGACATGCAAGGCTCGACCATGGTCGTGCGCGTGACGGAGAACCCGATCCTCAACCGCGTGGTGTTCGAGGGTAACCGCAAGATCGACGACGACAAGCTGCGCGACGAAGTGCAGTCCAAGCCACGCCAGGTCTTCACCCGTGCGCGCGTGCAGGCCGACGTCGAACGCCTGCTCAGCATTTACCGCCGCAGCGGCCGCTACAACGCCACCGTCGATCCCAAGATCATCCGGCTGGAGCAGGGCCGCGTCGATCTGGTGTTCGAGATCGACGAAGGCGACGTCACCGGCATCAAGCGCATCAGCTTCGTCGGCAACGAGCATTTCAGCGACGGCACGCTGCGCGGCAAGATCCGCACGACCGAGAGCGCCTGGTGGCGCTTCCTGTCGTCCGACGACCGCTTCGACCCCGACCGCCTTAATCTCGACCGCGAGCTCCTGCGCAAGTTCTACCTGTCGGAGGGCTACGCCGACTTCCGCGTCGTATCGGCGGTGGCCGAGCTGGCGCCCGACCGTTCGGGCTTCTTCATCACCTTCACCATCACCGAAGGCGAGCGCTACAAGTTCGGCAAGATCGACGTCAGCTCGCGCTTCCAGGGCCTCGATACCGACCAGCTCAAGTCCTACGTGACGATGAGCGAGGGCGACTGGTACGACGCCGACGAGGTCGAGAAGACCGTGACGGCGATGTCCGATGCGGTCGGCACGCTGGGCTACGCCTTCGTCGAGGTCCGTCCCAACATCCGGCGCAACAAGGAAGACCACACCGTCGACGTGACGTTCGACGTGCAGGAGGGCCCGCGCGTCTATGTCGAGCGCATCAACATCTCGGGCAACACCCGGACGCTCGACAAGGTGATCCGCCGCGAGTTCCGGTTGTCGGAGGGTGATGCCTTCTCGACCGCCAAGGTCCGACGAAGCCAGCAGCGCCTCAAGAACCTCGGCTTCTTCGAGAAGGTCGACGTCTCGGCAGCGCCCGGCTCGGCGCAGGACAAGACCAACCTCGAGGTCCAGGTGGTCGAGCAGAGCACCGGCGAAATCTCCTTCGGCGCCGGCTTTTCGACCACGTCGGGCATCCTGGGCGACATCTCGATCCGCGAGCGCAACCTGCTCGGCAAGGGCCAGGACCTGCGCCTCGGCCTGTCGCTCGGCACGTTGAGCACCTTGATCGACCTGAGCTTCACCGAGCCGTACTTCTTGGATCGCGCGGTGTCGGCGGGCTTCGACATCTTCCGGACGTCGAACGATCGCCAGAACATCGCCTCGTACAGCGACCGCAGCGTCGGCTTCGCGCTGCGCACCGGCTGGGCCTTCACCGAGCACACCCGGCAGACGGTGCGCTACACGCTCCGCCAGTCGGATATCTATAACGTCCAGCCCTGGGCCTCGTCGATCGTGCAGCGCCAGCAGGGTTCCTCGGTCGTGTCGGAGATCTCCCAGACGATCGGCTGGGATACCCGCGACGCGCGCCTTAACGCGACCAAGGGCTGGCTGCTGCGCAACACGCTGGCCTACGGTGGCCTGGGCGGCAGCGAGTACTACGCGCGCGCCACAGTCGACGGCGTGATCTACCAGACGATCGTCGAGGACTTCGTTGCCTCGATCGGCGGCTCGGTCGGCGCCATCGCCCCGCTCGCCGGCTCCACGCTGCGCCTCAACAACCGCTTCTTCATCGGCGGCGACACGCTGCGCGGCTTCGCCGTTGGCGGCATCGGTCCGCGCGACGCCAACACCACCGACTCGCTGGGCGGCAAGTACTATTACACCGGAACGGCGGAGCTCAGCTTCCCGCTCGGCCTGCCCAAGGAGATCGGCATCCTTGGCAAGGCCTTCGTCGACGTCGGTTCGCTGTGGGGATCGGCCGACGATCCGAGCCAGGTCAGCATTTACGACAGCCAGCTGATGCGCGTTGCGACCGGCATCGGCGTCCAGTGGATATCGCCATTCGGGCCGATCCGTGTAGACTACGCCATCCCGCTTCAGAAGGAATTCTTTGACAAGACCGAGAACTTCCGCTTCAGCTTCGGCACGCGTTTCTGAGCGGGGACGGCGGTAGCATGAACATGCAGACCGACAAGACCAGCATGGCGACGTCGACCGCGACCTCGGTCGACATCAAGCGGATCCTGGAGATGATCCCGCATCGATATCCCATGCTGATGGTCGACAAGGTCACCGAGATGGTGCTGAGCGAGAGCGCCGTCGGCATCAAGAACGTCAGCATCAACGAGCCGTTCTTCCAGGGCCATTTCCCGTCCGAGCCGGTGATGCCGGGCGTGCTGATCGTCGAGGCGATGGCGCAGACCGCAGCGGTGCTGGTGGTCGCGACCTTCGGCGCGGAATCCGAGGGCAAGCTGGTCTATTTCATGTCGATCGACGGCGTGCGCTTTCGCCGCCCGGTGCTGCCGGGCGACCGGCTCGAGCTGCACGTGAAGAAAGTGCAGAGCCGCGGCAACGTCTGGAAGTTCGACGGCCAGGCGATCGTCGAAGGCAAGGTCGCGGCGGAGGCCACCTTCGCTGCCATGATCCGGGACAAGCCCGCTTAGCAGACGCCAGAGGCAGGGAGACGAGAAATGCCCGATACCGCCGCCAACTACCGCATGCTGCACACGATGATCCGGGTGAAGGATCTCGACAAGTCGATTGCCTTCTATACCGGCCCGATGGGCATGAAGATGCTGCGCAAGCGCGAAGTGCCGGCCGGCAAGTATACCCTGGCCTTCGTGGGCTACGGCGACGAGAGCGAGCACTGTGCCGTCGAGCTGACCTACAACTGGGATCAGGAGAAGCCCTACGACATCGGCAGCGGCTTCGGCCATCTCGCCGTCGGCGTGCCAGACGTCTATGGCATGTGCGAGGACGTCAAGAAGGCCGGCGGCAAGGTCACGCGCCCGGCCGGCCCGGTGCAGCACGGCACGACCGTGATCGCGTTCGTCGAGGATCCCGACGGCTACAAGATCGAGCTGATCGAGCGGAAGTAGCTTAAGGCTACTTCTCGCGCGCTTCCATCGACTGGATTACGCGCGCAAGGGCGATCGGCTGGACGGCGGTTTCGCCGACGAAGGGCGCGTCCATGATGAAGGTGAAGCCGATGAATGCGCCCAGCACGGCAAGCTGGGCGGCCAGCACCGTCGTCCGCAGCCGCGTCGGCGTGATTGTGCTGCTGACGAACAGCAGCATCAGCGTGCCGAACAGGATGACCATCCAGTAGATTCCGGGCAGCCGCACGCGGACATTGGCCAGCCGCCTCTCGCGCGACTCTGCCGCCGCATCGAGGGACTTCAGGAGCTCGGCGAAGATCAGTGACTGGCGTCCCGGCTCGGGATTCATGGCCATGATGGCGCGCGAGAGCTGGGCGTAAGCGAGGCCGGTCGGCCGGCTGGGTCTGCTGGCGAGCATGCGCGGCCACTCGTTGGTGACAATCGACTGCGCGTAGGCGCGGACCAGCGGGCGCAAGATGGTCGCTTCGGGCGTGTCGTAGCGTGTCAGCAGGCGGTCGACCTGGTTGATTTGCGAGGCCTCCGCAGTCAGGTCGGAATCGACCTGCCGGAAGTTCCGTTCCGCTTCGACCAGGGTGAAGGTGAGCACCAGCGCTGTCATGGTGAACAGCGGCGCCTGCATGCGGATCACGAACTCGGTGTTTGCGTCGGCGTGCGCGAAGCCGGGGATGCGGCCGGTCAGACGCGGCAGCCAGACGATGACCGTGGCCAGGAGCGCGGCGACGAGGGCCACGATCGCAATCTCGGGCAGGTTGTACAGCCAGTCGATCATCGTGCTTTCTGTCCCGTCACTGTACTAGCCGTTGCACCATAGTAGGGGCCGCGCGAGATTGTCGGAACGCGTCGGGTCTTTCTGACGAGCAGGATAAATGAAATTTCTGGCCCCATTGCCGGTTCTGATATCGCCCCCCGCCATCGCGGCGATCAACCTCGTCATCCTGTGGCCGCTGGTGCTGTCGGTCGTCGATGTGATCGAGAGCATCGCAATACACCGCGACTTCAACGAGGCGGTCGACACCGAGTCGACCATCGCCATCCTCTTGATCGGCTGGGGCGTGGCGCTCGAGGAGCGCTACATGCTGCGCGAGATGTTCGGGATGGTCGGGCGGCCCGACGAGCGATGGCAGAAAGGGATCGACGGAGCCTGCCACCGCACCGGCGTCGCGGTGCTGATCCTCGGCCTGTTTGCCGAGATCTGTGCAGAGCTGCTTCACCTGCCGAACCGCATCATCGATACGGGGGGAAGCGAGCATCCGCTGCTCGCGGTCGGGCTCATCTTGTTGACGCTGGCCGGGCTGGTCCTGGTGCGGCTCATCGTGCAACTGATCGCCTCGCTCTGGGTGCGGCGCGACAATCCCAGCATCTCACCCGGCGAGAGTGCCTAACGGAAGGCCCATCCGCAGGCAGCCAGCGCCGCCACGGCTGTGGCGGCGCTGATCAGGATGACGCGTGCCCGCCAGGCCGGCAGGCGCGCATTATCGTTGGCGGCGCGTCCCAGACGCACGACCCGCGGCATCGGCCGCACCCTTTGCGTGACTGCCCAGGGCAGCGTGCGAGGGGAGTCGTGCGAGGAGCGCGCCACGGCGCGTTATCCGCGCAGGTGCAGCGGCTTGTAGGGCCGCTCGGTCTGGCCGTTGTAGAGCTGGCGCGGACGGCCGATCTTGGAGTCCGGATCCTCGAGCATCTCGTTCCACTGCGAGATCCAGCCGACGGTGCGCGCGACGGCGAACAGCACGGTGAACATCGACGTCGGGATGCCGATCGCCCGGAAGATGATGCCCGAGTAGAAGTCGACGTTCGGATAGAGCTTCTTGCTGACGAAGTATTCGTCCTTCAGCGCGATCTGCTCCATCTCCATCGCCAGCTCGAGCAGCGGATCGTGGTTGATGCCGAGGGCAGTCAGCACCTCGTGGCAGGACTGGCGCATCACCTTGGCGCGCGGATCGTAGTTCTTGTAGACGCGGTGGCCGAAGCCCATCAGGCGGGTGTGGTCCTGCTTGTCCTTCACGCGGCTCAGGAAGCCCGGGATGTTCTGCTTGCCGCCGATCTCGTGCAGCATGTTGATGACGGCCTCGTTGGCGCCGCCGTGGCTGGGACCCCATAGCGAGGCGATGCCGGCAGCGATGCAGGCGAACGGGTTGGCGCCCGAGGAGCCGGCGAGGCGGACCGTCGAGGTCGAGGCGTTCTGCTCGTGGTCGGCATGCAGCATCAGGATGCGGTCGACAGCCTTCTCGATGACCGGATCGACCTCGTATTCCTCGGCCGGGACCGAGAACATCATGCGCAGGAAGTTGCCGGCGTAGGAGAGGTCGTTGCGCGGATACACGAACGGCTGGCCGACCGAGTACTTGTAGGCCATCGCTGCGATGGTCGGCATCTTGGCGATCAGCCGGTACGAGGCGACCATGCGCTGGTACGGATCGTTGATGTCGAGCGAGTCATGATAGAAGGCCGACAGGGCGCCGACCACGCCGCAGCACACCGCCATCGGATGGGCGTCGCGGCGGAAGCCGCGATAGAAGGTGCTGATCTGCTCATGCACCATCGTGTGATGGCTGATGTCCTTGACGAATTTGTCCTTCTGCACCTTGGACGGCAGCTCGCCGTTCATCAGCAGATAGCAGCACTCCATGAAGTCGCTCTGCTCGGCCAGCTCGGCGATATTGTAGCCGCGGTAGAGCAGCACACCCTCGTCGCCGTCGATGTAGGTAATCTTGGAGGCGCACGATCCGGTCGAGGTGAAGCCCGGGTCGTAGGTAAACATCCCGGATTCGCCGTAGAGCTTGCGGATGTCGACCAGACGCGGTCCGACCGTGCCGTGGATGATAGGAAAGTCGTAGGTTTTTCCGGTTTCGTTGTCGGTCAGCGTGGCGGTCTGCTTGGCCATAGCAATACTCTTTCGGCTCGATTTGACGGGTTCGATTGCACCCTAACAAGCCGGTCGAAAAGGCGCAATTGTGCTGGCCGGCCGCTATTTCGCGGGGTGCAGGAGACGACCGATCCGGCCGTCGATCGCCAGGAGACCAAGGCCAATCAGGGCCATGCCCGCGAAGTGCCGGGGTTCCAGCCGCTCCTGCAGGAAGACCGCACCCAGCAGGATCGACGTCACCGGGATCAGGAACGTGACGAGCAGCAGATTGGTTGCCCCGGCCGCCGCGAGGATGCGGAAGTAGAGCACGTAGGCGAGCGCGGTCGACAGCAGCGCAAGGGCTGCGAGTGCCATCCAGATCGTGGCCGTGGGCGAGGCATCGTTCCAAGGCTGCTCGACGGACAACATGATCGGCAGAATCAACAGACTGCTCGCCATGACCTGCCCGGCCGCGGCGTCGAGCGGGGCGATGCCCATGGTGCGGAAGCGACGGCCGTAGATGCCGGCGAAGGCGTAGGACAGCGCCGCGGCGAGGCAGGCCAGCTCGCCCCACAGGCTGTCGTTCGGCTGCGTGAACGCAGCCGGGCCGATCAGTACGGCGACTCCCGCGATGCCGGACAGGAGCGCTACGACCTTGGTGCCCGTCACTTTCTCGTCATCGGTGAAGAGGTGGGCGACGATGACGGTGAAGAGCGGCGTGGTGGCGTTGAGGATCGACGCCAGCCCTGACGCGATGTGGGTCTGGCCCCAGAAGATCAGGGTGAAGGGGATGGCATTGTTCAGCGCGCCCATGGCGAAGAAGGTCCGCCACGGCGCATCGCGGCGAAGGGGATTGACCAGATTAAGGACCAGCGCCGCCAGCGCCACGCGGCCGAACACGACCGTCAGCGGACCGAGAGAGTCGAGCGCCACCTTGGCGAAGAAGAACGAGCCGCCCCACAGCACCGAGAGCGACACCAGCCAGAACCACACGCGCCACGTCATGGCGCGACGATGGCTGCCTGAAGCGGCGAGGGTCTATCCGGCGGCCGCCAGCAATCTCTGCCTGGTCTCGGCCGGGCCCAGCACCGACAGCACCTCGAAGATGCCGGGGGACACGGTCGAGCCGCTCAGCGCCACGCGCAGCGGCTGCGCCACCTGGCCGATCTTCACACCCTGCGCCTCGGCGAAGCGGCGGATCGCGCCTTCCATCGCAGATTCACTCCAGTCGCTTTCGCCCTCGAGCGTCGAGGCGAGCTTGCCGAGCAGGCCCTTGGCATCGGAAGTGAGCTGCGCGCGCGCCTTGTCGTCGGCGATCGCCGGTGCGCCGTCGCGCGCATAGAAGACGAGGTTGTCGGCCAGCTCGACCAGCGTGCGCGAGCGCTGCTTGACGCCGTTCATGCCCTGCGAGAGTCGCTTCAGGCCGACCGCGTCGACGTCGCCGCCGATCTTGGCCGAGAGGCGAGGCAGCACCAGCCGCAGCAGCTCGGCGTCCGGCATCTCGCGCATGTAGTGGGCGTTGAGGTTGGTGAGCTTCACCATGTCGAAGCGCGAGGCGGCACGCCCGACCGCCGGCAGGTCGAACCACTCGATCGCCTGCGCGGTCGAGATGATCTCGTCGTCGCCGTGGCTCCAGCCCAGCCGCAGCAGGTAGTTGCGCAGCGCCGCCGGCAGGAAGCCCATGTCGCGATAGGCGTCGACGCCCAGCGCGCCGTGCCGCTTGCTGAGCTTGGCGCCGTCGGGCCCATGGATCAGGGGGATGTGGGCATAGACCGGCTCGGGCCAACCCATCGCCTTGATGATCTGCAGCTGGCGGAAGGCATTGTTGAGATGGTCGTCACCGCGGATCACGTGCGTGACGCCCATGTCGTGGTCGTCGACCACGACGGCCAGCATGTAGGTAGGGGTGCCGTCGGCGCGCAGCAGGATCATGTCGTCGAGCTGGGCGTTCTCGACCGTGACCTCGCCCTGGACGGCGTCCTGGATCACCGTCTTGCCGCTCTGTGGCGCCTTCAGCCGGATCACCGGCTTGACGCCCTCCGGCGCATCCTTGGGATCGCGGTCGCGCCAGCGGCCGTCATAGCGCATCGACACGCCGGCCTTCTTCTGCGCCGCCCGCATCTCGTCGAGTTCCTGGGGCGAGGCGTAGCAATGGTACGCATTGCCCTCTGCCAGCATCTGCCGGGCGACCTCGGCATGACGGGCCGCGCGCTCGAACTGGTAGGTGACCTCTCCATCCCAGTCGAGGCCGAGCCAGCTGAGGCCGTCGAGGATCGCCTCGATCGCCGGCTGCGTGGAGCGGGCGCGGTCGGTGTCCTCGATGCGCAGCAAATACTTGCCGCCATGGTGCTTGGCGAACAGCCAGTTGAAGAGCGCAGTGCGGGCGCCGCCGATATGCAGATAGCCGGTCGGCGAGGGGGCGAAGCGGGTAACGACGGTCATTGGGCTCAGGACAGGAGGCGTGCGGATTTAGCCGCAATTCAGCCGGAAAAGCGCGCCGTAGGTAGGGGAGCGTCGCTGGCCTGTCAAACGAGGGGAGATGACGGGGGCGAGAAACTGGATACTGGGGCAGCTCGACGCCGAGCGCGGGCGCTGGATGCTATGGCTGCCGGTGGCGATGGGGCTCGGGATCGCGGTCTATTTCGAGCTGCCGGTCGAGCCCGCGCTGTGGCTCGGCCCGGCGATCGCTGTTGCCGGATGCGTGGCGGTCGCGCTGGCGCCCGGCGGCAGCAAGGCGCGGGCGCTCTGCATCGGCATCGTCGCGGCGGCGTTCGGGTTCGGGTTGGCGACCTGGCGGACGGCGGAGCTCGCGGCGCCGACGCTGAGCCGGCCTCTGTTCAGCATCAATGTCGAGGGCCGCATCGCCGACATCCAGCGCCTGCCGGAAGGCGTTCGGGTGGTGCTGGAGAACGTGCGACTGAAGGGCAATCACGTACCGCCCCCCGAGATGATGCCCGCACGTCTGCGGGTATCGCTGGGCAAGGGCGCACCGAAGATCGGCGTCGGCGATCGCCTCCTGGTGTTGGCCAACCTCTCGCAGCCCGCCGGCCCGGCAGTGCCGGGCGCCTTCGATTTCCAGCGAGTCGCCTGGTACCAGCAGCTCGGCGCGGTCGGCTATGCACTGGCGCCAGCGGTGGTGATCGAGCACGCCAAGCCCTCCGGCATCATCCGCTTCATCGACGGCCTGCGAGCCGACATCACCGAGCGCATCATGAAGGCCGTGCCCAATCCCGAAGGCGGCGTGATCGCGGCGATGCTGACCGGCGAGCAGACCGCGGTCGACAAGGACGTGAACCAGGCGATGCGCGATTCGGGGCTGGCGCACATCCTGTCGATCTCGGGCCTGCATATCGTATTCGTGGTCGGCCTGGTAATGGGCATGATCCGCTACGGCGTGGCGCTGGTGCCGCCGCTCGCACTGCGCATCGATGCCAAGAAGATCGCCGCTGTCATCGCGCTGCTCGCGGCGCTGTTCTACACCGCACTCGCCGGCGCGCCGGTGCCCGCACAGCGCTCCTGCGCCATGGCGGCCTTCGCCTTGTTGGCGATCCTGCTCGACCGCACGGCGCTGTCGCTGCGGCTGGTCGCATGGTCGGCGATGGTCGTTCTGGTCGCGGCGCCCGATGCGCTGACCGGCGCCTCGTTCCAGATGTCGTTTGCTGCCGTGATCGCCCTGATCGCGGCGTGGGAGATGGGTGCCGGTTGGCGACGGCGATTGAACGAGCGCGCGGAGCATCTGCGCCATCGCTGGCTGTGGCGGATCGGGGCAGGGTTCGGTGCCAGTCTCGCGACGACGCTGATCGCCTCGGTCGCGACCGGCGCCTTCGCGGCCTATCATTTCAACCGGCTGTCGTTCCTGGGCGTGATCGCCAACTTGTTGGGCGTGCCGCTGACCGGCTTCTGGATCATGCCGTGGGGCCTGCTGGCGATGCTGCTGATGCCGTTCGGACTGGAGCGCTTCGCCCTGGTGCCGATGGGCTGGGGCGTCGATGGCCTCAACGCGATCGCGTTCCATGTCGCCGCGTGGCCGCAGGCTGCCGCGCTCGTGCCGTCGCTGCCGGGCGCCAGCCTGTGGCTGATGACGCTGGGCGGCCTGTGGTTCTGCTTGTGGAAGCGACGCTGGCGATACGCCGGGCTGCCGGTCGTCGCGCTGGCGATGCTGCTGGGCCCGGGCAAGGCGCCCGACCTGCTGATGAGCGAGGATGGCCGCGTGCTCGGCCTGCGCGACCAACACGGCACGGTGCAGGTCGCCTCGGCGCGGCTCGACCGTTTCATTGCCAACACCTGGGCGCGCCGCAGCGGCCAAGAAGGTGCGCAGAAGTGGACTGCGAGCGCCGACGAGCAGGCCGCGGGTCTTGGCTGCCACACCGGCCTCTGTCGCTGGCGCAAGGGGCCGTGGCGCGTCGCGCTAGTGAGCGACGACCGCCGGCTGGCCGAAGCCTGTGGCAGCGCCGACATCGTGCTCTCGACTGTCGACGCGCAAGGCCGCTGCCGCGGCCCGCGTGTCGTCA
>DASXQC010000097.1:0-1766 GCA_036493235.1 Reyranella sp. | reverse complement strand
CGCAACATGGCGACCACGGCGCTCATGGTCGCAGCGTCGGCCTGGTCGCGGCGCGAGAGCCGCGGCGCGCATTACCGCTCGGACTATCCGAACCAGCAGGCTGTGTCCGCTCATCGCACCATGACGACGCTGGCCCAGGCGCGGGAGGTCGCCGAGAAGCTCGGCGTGGACGAGCCGCGCCCCGCACAGCCGATGATCGCCTGACATGACTCCCGCCACGCTGCTGCATCCCGAAGCGTTCCTGTCGCCGCTTGCGATCGACGACGCGGTTCACCGGGCCCTCGACGAGGATCTCGGCCGCGCCGGCGATGTCACCTCGATTGCGACCATCCCCGAACAAACGCCGGCCCGCGCCATCCTGGTCGCGCGGCAGGCCGGCGTGATCGCAGGCCTCCCGCTCGCGGTCGCGACGTTCCAGAAGCTTTCCTCCGATATCCGGATCGAGGCGCATGCGCGCGACGGCGCGGTGGTCGCCAAGGGGATGCAGGTGCTGACCATCAACGGTCCCGCACGCGCCGTGCTCGCAGGCGAACGGACCGCGCTCAATTTCGCCGGCCGCCTCTCCGGCATTGCGACGCTGACCGCCGACTATGTGCGCCACACCGCTGGCACAAAGCTGCGCATCTGCTGCACCCGCAAGACCACGCCGGGCCTGCGCGCG
This sequence comes from Reyranella sp., assembly GCA_036493235.1. GTDB lineage: Bacteria > Pseudomonadota > Alphaproteobacteria > Reyranellales > Reyranellaceae > Reyranella. Next base: position 1,105 of record DASXQC010000097.1, on the reverse strand, counting down.
CTGGAGAAATACGCGATCCGCTGCGGCGGCGGCTTCAACCACCGCTTCGGGCTCGATGACGCGATCCTGATCAAGGACAACCATATCGCGGTCGCCGGCGGCGTCCGTCCGGTACTCGAGCGCGCCCGCAGCTCTGCCGGCCATCTGGTCAAGATCGAGATCGAGGTCGACACGCTCGCGCAGCTGCGCGAGGTGCTCGACACCGCCCTTGCCGATGTGGTGCTGCTCGACAACATGGATATCCCGACGCTGACCGAGGCGGTGAAGCTCGCACAGGGCCGCGTGGTGCTGGAGGCGTCCGGCGGCGTGACGCAGAGCTCGATCGCGAGGATCGCCGCGACCGGCGTGGATTATGCGTCGTCAGGGACGCTGACGCACTCCGCGCCCAATTTCGACTGCGCGCTGGATATCGAGGTCTAATTCCGTCGAAGAGCTCGGTGCATCCTCTCCCTCTCCCCCGTTCTTACGGGGAGAGGGGTGGGGTGAGGGGCACTCCCCACGAGCAAAGTTCGTGGGTCCCCCTCACCCGCCGCGCAAGAGCGCTGCGACCTCTCCCCGCACGCGGGGAGAGGTAAAGAGGGATCGTCGATGATTGCGAAGAAATTACCGCCTGACCGAGTTCGGATACATCTCGGCCTCGCTCTTGGCCTCGGATGCAAGCTCCTCCGACAGCGCCGCGGTCTGCGCCGGCGTACCCCATGCCGGGGCTTCGCTGCCGTCGCCCCACGCCTTCGGTCTGTAGAACTTGTGCACGCCGAACGTATAGAGCTTCTTCATCTCCGCGACCCATGACGGGTGCACGTAATAAGCATGGTAATGCGTCGACTTGCCGACTTCAGGTAGCCAGATCTGGCCGTCGAACATCGCCTTGGATATCTTCTGGGCGCGCTCCCACATGTCCGGCTCGCGGATCACGTCCGGACTGCCGTCGCAAGCGAAAGAGAACTGGCACGCGAAATGGCGATGCTTGTTCTGATAGACCACGCCGCAGACCGTGTTCGGATAATAGCCGGAGAACGCGCGGTTCATCACCACTTGCGCGACCGCGATCTGGCCACGCACGGCTTCGCCGCGCGCCTCGAAATACACGGCTTCGGCAAGGCAC
>DASXQC010000096.1:0-1900 GCA_036493235.1 Reyranella sp. | reverse complement strand
GGCTACGTGCTGTGCGACTCGCAGGGCGTGCGCCACGCCGGCTCGCCGCTCGCCTATGGCTTCGTGGTGTCGGCGACCAACGCCGCGGCGATGTTCGTCTTCCAGGGATTCACCGCACGGCAGTGGCGCAGCGTCGTCACGCACGCCGGCATCGCCGTGCCGATCGCGTTGGCGTCGACCGTGTCCTATCTCCTGATCCTGTGGGTGTGGGCGCACGCCCCGGTCGCGCCGGCATCGGCGCTGCGCGACACCAGCTCGATCTTCGCCATCGTGATCGCGATCGTCTTCCTGCGCGAGCCGTTCACCAGGCTGCGGCTGCTCGCGATCCTGCTATCAGCAGCGGCGGTCCCGCTTCTACGCTTTGCTTAGGCGCCTTCTGAGGCGCTAAGCCCGCGCCGTCGGCCGCTTGGTCACGTCGCCCCACCAGCGGCTGAGGTTCTTGTGGTCCTCCGGGATCGGCAGCTTGGCGACACCGCGGGCAGTGAGCAGCGCCACCTGGGCGGTGATGTCGGCCATGTTGTAGCGGTCGACGCCGATGTAGCGGCGGCCCTCCAGCTCGCTGTCGAGCCAGCGCATGCGATCGACCAACACTGCGCGCTGCGCCTCGCCCCACACCGGGATCTGGTGGCGCTTGCCGAGCCAGAACGGATGGGTGTGCACGAACACGTCGATCACCGGCAACAAGAGCTCGAGCTCCATGCGGCGGTTCCACATCTCGACCTGCGCACGCTCCCGCGTCGAACGGCCGAATAACGGCGGCTCGGGCACCATTTCCTCGAAGTAGCGGCAGATCGCGATCGATTCGCTGAGCGTCGTGCCGTCGTCGAGCTCGAGCACCGGCAACTGGCCGAGTGAATTCTTGGCGAGGAACGCCGGCGTCTTGTGTTCACGGGTCTCGATGTCGAGCTCCTCGACCGGCAGCACGACCTTCTTCTCCGCCAGAAAGATTTTCACCCGCCGCGGATTGGGTGCATTCTTGAGCCCGTAGAGTTTCACGCCCGTCCTCCCCCATGACCATTCCCGCCACGATCTCCGCGCCGCGCACGCCGGCCGACCACGACGCGATCAAGGCCCTGTTCCGCGAGTATGCCGAATCGCTGGGCTTTTCGCTCGCCTACCAGGACTTCGACAAGGAGCTGGCCGACTTTCCGGGCAAGTACTCGAGCCCCGACGGCGCGCTGCTGCTGGCCAGGGTCGGCGGCGAGGCAGCGGGTACGGTTGCGCTCCGCAAGCTCGACATGGGCATCTGCGAGATGAAGCGGCTCTACGTGACGCCGCAATTCCGCGGCCGGCGCACGGCGGACGGCCGCTCGATCGGTCGGGCGCTGGCCGAGGACATCGTCGCCATCGGGCGGGAACGTGGCTATCAGCGTCTCAGGCTGGACACAATCGGCGGCAAAATGCGCCAAGCCCTCACGTTGTACCGCTCGATGGGTTTCATCGAGATTCCGCCCTACTACGCGAGCCCGATTCCGGACACCGCTTACCTGGAGCTGGTCCTGTGACCGACCGCTATTTCGAGGATTTCAAGAAAGGTGAGCGCTTCGTCAGCGGCGGCATGACGCTGACCGAGGCCGGCATCATCGAGTTCGCCCGCCAGTGGGATCCGCAGCCGTTCCACATCGATACCGAGTTCGCGCGCAAATGGCAGTATGGCGGCCTGATCGCCTCGGGCCTCCACACGATGTGCGTGACCCTGAAACTGTGGCTCGAGCTCGGAGTCCTGAAGGCCTGCAGCCTGGGCTCGCCGGGCCTCGGCGAGACGCAGTTTCCGCGCCCGGTGCGCCCCGGCGACACGCTACGCGTGGTGACCGACATCGTCGAGCTGCGCGCCTCGCAATCCAAGCCCGACCGCGGCATCTGCCGCCTGCGCCAGGTCACGATCAACCAGCGCGGCGAG